>JAJYTX010000013.1 GCA_021792815.1 Pseudomonadota bacterium | reverse complement strand
TCCGTGACCGTGAGATTGATGATCTGGTGCAGGAAGCGCTCGTGCTGCTCGATGTTCTCGCACATGGCGCGCACCACGGCCCGCACTCTCTCGATCGGATCCTCGGTCCGGGCCGCCGCCTGCAACAGCCGCTCGTAGGTCGTGACGACCTGTCCGATCCAGCGGTCGTAGATCGCCCAGAACAGACCCGACAGCCCGTCCACCCGGGCGTAGAGGGCCGTGGGGGCGACCCGGGCACGCCGGCAGGTGGCCTGGACCGTGAGCGCATC
The DNA here is from genome assembly GCA_021792815.1 of Pseudomonadota bacterium. The sequence continues at coordinate 16,661 of JAJYTX010000013.1, read as the reverse complement.
CCGGCCCTGCTCGATCAGGATGCGCATTCCGGCGTCCAGGATCCGATCCCAGGCGGCCTGACTGCGCTGCTGCAGCGGCGGCCGGATGCGGTGACGCGGGGTGAGACTCCTCGGAGACCTGACGGACATGGCGGCCCCTTGACCTGCCTGCGCCCTGGCAGGGCGGGTGTCCATGATTCGCACAGCGCAGGCCGGATGGCAACCCCGCGAGGCCTGTGACGGATCCACGGGATCCGAAGACACGCCTGCACCCTGCCGGCATGGGACTCCCATTCCAACGTCAGGCGGATACGGATGGAGTGCGTGGCACGGGGTCAGGGCGAAGCCGCTCGGCCCTCCGGACTCAGGTCGGGGCGGGCGTTTCCGCCTCGAGCAGGCGTTGCATCCTGCGTCGCACGGCCACCGCAGCCGCGTCCGTGGGCAGAAGCATGGGGCGCATCGCCTCGAAGCTGCGACCCCGGAGCTGACGTTGCTGAGCCTCGATCATGGGCGCGTCCTCCCCTTGAAAGGCCTGCATCAGTGCCGCCCTGGCCATCGGCGCGACCGTCGGGTTCGCAGTGACATGGTCGCTCGTGTGGCAAAAGAAATAATGCGTGGCCCCCTCGGTCTCGGGGATCATGACGTGCGCGTTCCAGCTGTCGTGTCCCGCCTCGGCGAGCCTGCCGGACGGCCCGAACAGCACCCGCTGCCGCATCACCCCCGGCGCGGACCAGCGCACCTCGTTGAGAAAGTCGCACAGCGTATCGGGCCGCTCGAGCCGCACGCTCATCAGGGGAGGGACCCGTTCGGCCTTTGCCTCCCATCGCACGGTCACGCCGTCCGTCCCTTCCTCGACCCGGGCCTTCGCCCGGGTATTGATCCCGCCACCGAGCGTATCGGGGTGCAGATAGTCGGCGTGAGTCAGATCCATGATGTTGTCCGTCATGAGCTGATAGCACGCCTGAACATGCAGGTAGCCCGTGACGCGGGCAGGCTCCGGCGTGGCGTCGATGAAGCTCAGATCCGCAATCGCCGTCTCATCTTTGAGCTGCGGCGCGCCGAGCCACACCCACACCGCCGCATGGCGTTCCACCACGGGAAAGGCGGGCACCTTGAGCGCACTCAACACCGCGCCATGGGGATTGGCGATGCACTGTCCGCTGGTGCCGAATACCAGCCCGTGATAGCCACACTGAATCCCGTCCGCTCGCACGACACCGCGGGACAGTGGGGCGAACCGGTGCGGACACCGGTCGAGCAGGGCGGTGACGCTCCCCTGCGCGTCGCGAAACAGCACCAGGGGTTCGCCCGCCACGGTTCTCGCCAGCGGGACCTGGCCGGCCAGCTCGCCGCTCCAGGCCGCCAGATACCAGGTATTCTTGAGAAACGCCATGTGGGCTCCTCGGCCGCGTCTCGGCGCGCGGTCTGAGGCACAAGCCTAGGATGAGAGCCTGCTCCTGTGAAGACGGCACCTTTTTGTGCCCGGGAGATTCCGATGAGCCGCAGCGCAGTCTCAAAACAGTCCGAGCACACCGCCTGGCCCGCCGTGCGCCGGATCCTCGTCGACCACTCGCCGCCGCACGGCGCGGCGGTGTTGCGCGAGATGGCAACATTCCTCGAGACCCTGGCCCGGTACGGCAGCAGACGTGAGGATCCGGTGCGCAGCGTGTTCGCGCGGCTGGGCGATCGATGGAGCATTCTCCTGCTGCAATTGCTGCGTGTCGCCTCGTTCCGGCATGCGACCCTGAGGCGGCTTGCGAGCGCCGTGGTTCCGGCAGGCGAGAAGCCGATATCCCAGCGCATGCTGACACTCAGGCTGCGCATGCTCGAGCGGGATGGCATCATCCAACGCCGCGTCACGGCGCACGTGCCGCCGCAGGTCGAATACTCGCTGACTCCCCTGGGCAGGGATCTGGTGCAGAAGGCGCACTCGCTGGCGATGTGGGTGTGCGAGCGCAGCGCGCGGATCCGGGAGGCACGCCGGCACTACGACCGGGCGGCCCGGACGCCCGGACCGGTCAAACCGTCCGCGCGCGGCCTACCCTGAGGAGGCCCGCGCCGGCCCGGATTCTCGACCGGACTGCCGGACACGCGCAGCGCCTCAGGCGCGAGCGGCTGCTCCGCCCCCTGGAGCCGCGTCAGCGCTCAGCCAACGGGATGACATCCGGCGTGTCCGCCGCGTACAGCCGCGTGACGAGATCGCCGCGCCGGCGCAGCACCACGCCCTGATTGATGTACCCCTTGTCCGTGATTTCTCCGGCGTCGATCGAGGCCGGCTCGTCCATGAGGAGTGCCGCGGCCGCGTACCTCGAGGATCCGCCGCCCTCGGCGCGCAACGCCCGCAGCGCCAGCCCGACGCGGGCGCGAACGGCAGGATGGGCCAGAACTTCCTGGATCGAGGCGTCTGCTCGGGCGCCGGCGCACAGTGACGCACAGGCGCTCATATTGGGGAAGATCAGCAGTCTCACGTCGGAACGGTCGTGCCCCGCCACCACGACATCCTGGGCAATCGGCGCCAGCGCGCTGATCGCTCTCAATCGCAGCGCCGTGACATTGACCCAGGTTCCGGAATCGAGCTTGAAGTCCTCCGCCACTCGACCATCGAACAGCAATCCGCGTTCGGGATGCGCCCTGTCGACGAAACGCACGGCATCCCCGATCCGGTAGAAGCCTTGCTCGTCGAAGCTCTGCGCGGTCAGATCGGGGCGTTTGAAGTAGCCCGGCGTGACATTCGGGCCCTTGACGCGCACCTCGAGCTTCTCGCCGCTCGGCAGCAGCTTGAGCACGACGCCGGGAACCGGGATGCCGATGCAGCCGGTGCCAGATGCCTGGAAATGACAGTCGGTGACCAGAGGTGCCGTCTCGGTTGCGCCCCACGCGGACACGAGCGGCACGGGCGCGCCCACGGTCCGAACGGCCAGCGCGGTGAGCGCCTCCCACAGGTGCTGCGGCAGGGCGGCCGCCGCATAAAACATGAGCTCGAGGCGGCTGAAAAACCGCTGTCTGAGCTCCGGGTCCTGCTCGAGCGCGGCAACCAGCATTTCATAACCGCGGGGCACGTTGAGATAGACCGTCGGCGCGATCTCCTTGAGGTTGGCGACGGTCGGGGCGAATCGCCCGGAGACCGGCCGACCGGCATCGATGTACAGCGTGCCGCCGAACCGCAGGACCAGATTGAAGTTGTGGTTGCCCCCGAAGGTATGGGACCACGGCAGCCAGTCGACCAGGATCGGCGGGGCCCGCTCGAGAAACGGCCAGCATTGCCCCCTCGCCTGCTGGTTGCTCACCAGCATCCGTTGCGTGTTGATGACGCCCTTGGGCTCACCGGTCGAGCCGGAAGTGAACAGCAGCTTCGCGACCGTGTCCGGCCCTACCTGGGCGAATGCTGCGTCGACCGCGGACCGGTCTTCTTCGACGTCCAGTCCCTCGAACCCCAGGGCTGCGCCTTCGCCGCGCCCCTGCCCGGCCACGAGGACCGCGGAATGCAGGCCGCGCACCGCCTCGAGGGCGTCACGGTAGCGAGGCGGATCATCGGCGTAAATCCAGCCGGGCCCGACCAGGGTCACGATGTCGCGAAGCTTGGCGAAGTCCCGGGAAAGCAGCGAATAGGCGGGCGAGACCGACACGCTGGGAACGCCCACGTGCAGGGCCGCCAGCATGAGCAGCGCATGCTCGATGCCGTTGTCGGACAGGATCATGACTGGACGGTCTGCCGGGAGTCCGTTCCTCAGCAGCGCCGTCGCGACCCGGCGCACGCGTCGCCGCGCCTCGGCATACGTCAGGATCCGCCACCGATCGTCCTCATTTCGTTCCGCGAGAAATGCTCTGTCGGGAGCGGTCCGGGCCCACTGCTCGAGGTAGAGGCCCATGTTGGCGGGGTAGGCACCCAGCGCGCTCGGCGAACGCAGCCGCAGGAATCCGTCGGGATCGGCCTGACACTCGATGGCGGCATCCGCGAACAGACCGGGTCGGGGTCTCATGCGGTGGATTTCGGACACGGGTACGGCAAGACCAGGCGAGACGGTCTCGTGCCGGCACGCGCCACGCGATCCAGACGATTCGTCTCGCCCTCGAGCATCCGATTCCCCCGCAGTGTCGGCACCCGCGAGCGCATGATGCCACCGAACCGCCCGCCGGACACAACCGGTGGGCATCCCTGCGGCGCTCATGCGTCGGCGCATGATGGCCCGCCTGCCCGGATCATCCCGTCGGGCTGGGCGACAGACGCCCAGCCGGGCGCCCGTCAGGTCACCAGGCCGTCGCGCCGCCGTCTATGGAGAAGTCCGCGCCGGTCACCCAGGAGGCTTCTTCGGACGCCAGATAGACCACCGTCCAGGCGATGTCCTCCGGCTGACCGAAGCGGCCAGTCATCATCTTACTGCGGGCCGCCTCGCGAATCTGCGGGTTGCCTTCGATGACGGGCCGGGTGGCGGCGGTGAGCACCAGGCCGGGGCTGATGGTGTTGGCGCGGATCTGGTGCGGCGCGCCTTCCATGGCGAGTTGCCGGGTCATCGACAGCACCCCGCCCTTGCCCGCGCAATGGGCCAGGGCGCCGGAGCCTGGCAGCGCCACGTAGGCATTGGCCGAAGCGAAGTTGACGATCGACGCCGCGCCGCTCGCCTTCAGGTGCGGCCATGCCGCCTTGCACACCAGGAACACCGAATCGAGCTCCGCGGCCAGCGTCCGGCGCCAATGCCGCTGGTAGTCCATGTTCTCGATCCACTCGAAGGCGCCCCAGGCGCCGGCGTTCACCAGGATATCGAGCCGCCCGAATTGCTCCACCGCGCGCGCGACCATGCGCTCGACGTCGGCCGGTACCGTCAGATCGATCGGGTGCAGACTCGTCAGAGTGAGGCCTTCCTGTGCGGCCAAGGCCACGGTCTCTTGCGCCGCCGTGGCATCGAGGTCCGAGCCGATCACCTGGGCACCATGACGCGCGCACATGAGGGCACAGCCGCGACCGATTCCGTTGCCCGCACCGGTGACCAGCGCCACTTTGCCCGCCAGGCGATCCGAACGCATGCTCGATTGTCCAAGACTGGGTTTCATCGGAGGTTCCTGCTGCGCGCGATGCTGAAGGGCTCAGGTCCTGCCCTGGCCGCCGTCGGCCAGAATGCTCTGCCCGGTGATGAAGCCGGCTTCCTCGGAAGCGAGGAACGACACCAGTGCCGCCTGGTCTTCCGGCGTGCCGTTGCGCTTGATGCATTGCAGGGCAGCGATCTGGGCGAACAGCTCCGGGGGCAGATCGGCCGCCGCCGCCTTGGTCCGCGTCAGCCCCGGCGCCACGGCATTGATCGTAATCCCGAACGGGCCGACCTCGGCTGCGAGCCCATGCACCAGGCCGATCAGCGCGCCCTTGCTGGTGACGTAATGGGTCATGGCCGACGCACCCACGAAGAAAGTTGAGGAAGCGATGGCAATGATGCGGCCCCACTGCCCGGCCTTCATGCCCGGGAGCACCGCCTTCAGCAGGTGGAACATGGACTCCTGATTGACCGCCTGGGTGCGCCGCCAGTCCTCGAGCGACAGCTCTTCGAACGGCCGGACAAACTGTACGACCGCGCTGTGCACCAGGATCTGCGGCGGGCCGAAACGCTGGCCCACCTGGGCCACGAACGCTGCGACCTGCCGGGGATCGGAAATGTCGCACGACGATGCGAGGCCTTCCGCGCCGGATGGTCTCAGCAGCGCCAGAGTCTCGCCCGCGTCCGCGACATCCGCAATCGCTACTTTCGCGCCCTCGCGCCCCAGGCGGCAGGCGATCGCCTGACCGATCCCGCTGCTGCCGCCGGTCACGAGCGCCACTTTCCCCTGATGCCGCATGGAGTACCCCTGTGCCTTGAACATTGACAAAACCATGTTACCGCGTGGGCGGGCGCTGAGGCATCGTTACGGCTGATGGCGGGCATGGACGGCATGAATTAGACATCCGTGCCCGCGCCCGTTAGCCTGCGCCGATGAGCTCTCAATACGATGTCCTCGGCCTGGGCGCGGGCCACAACGGCCTCACCGCGGCCGCCTACCTCGCCAAGGCCGGCAGGAAGGTGTTGGTCCTGGAGCGCAAGGCCTGGCCGGGCGGTGGGGTCGTCACCCGGGAAATCAACACGCCCGGCTACTGGCACGATGAGCACTCGAGCGTGCACATCATGATCCAGGGCAACCCCCTGATCCGCGACGACGAGCTGGGCCTGATCGCCCGGTTCGGGCTGAAGTACCGCTACGGCACCCCTTACGCCATGATCTTCCGCGACCAGACGACCCTGGTCGCGTACAAGGATCTCGACCGGACCTGCGAGGGCATCGCCCGGATCTCGCCGAAGGATGCCGAGACCTACCGCCGCTTCGCCGAGCGCGCCATGCAGATGCTGCCGATGTTCGCGGCGGGCCTCTACGCCCCGCCGCTGCCGCTCGGCGCGTTCGTCGCCATGATGGATCAGAGCGACGAGGGCCGAGAGATCCTCGATGCGATGCAGCGCAGCTCGCTGGAAATCGCCCGGCAGTCCTTCGAGAGCGAGAAAGTCAGGATCTGGCTGCTGCGTCTGGTGAGCGAGAATCTGCAGATGCCCGATGAGCTCGGCACGGGCTTCGGCATGTTCCTGATGCCCGGCCTGATGCACGGCTTCGGGGTCTCGCAGCCGATCGGCGGCAGCGGCAAGCTGACCGAGGCGCTGGTGCGGTGCATCGAGCATTACGGCGGCGAGGTGCGCTGCAACGCCGAGGTGCGCAGAGTGCTGACCTCGGGCGGCCGCGCGGTGGGCCTGGAGCTGACCACCGGCGAGCAGTTCAGGGCGAAGGATGCCGTCATTGCGGCGCTGCATCCGCATGTATTGCGACGGTTCGTCACCGGGGTACCCGAGCCGGTGCTGCAGCGGGCCGAGCGCACCACGCTCGCCTCGTTCAGCATCATGGTGAGCCATTACGATCTGAGGGAGCGCATCCAGTACCATGCCGGCAAGGAAGTCGAAGACGCCATCATGCTGGAGTTCATGGCGAGCGACCGGTTGAGTGACATGCTGGATGACTTCGATGCGCTGCGCCGTGGCCGCATCTCCGAGCGCGTGCTCGGCGCCGGAGGCGACGAGAGCATCGGCGACCCCAGCCGCGTGCCGCCCGGCTGCGGGTTGTTTCACGGCATCACCTTCGCGCCCTACGACCTCGAGGACGGAGGCGCCGCGCGCTGGGACGAGATCCGCGAGGAGATGGGCGACCGGAGCCTGCGGCATTATCAGCGGTTCGTGAAGAACCTGACGGCCGACAACATCATCCGGCGCACCATCGTCACCCCGCTCGATCACGCGCGCAACCTGCCGACCAGCATGCCCGGTGGGGACGTGCACGGGATCGCGCCGTATTTCTATCAGACCGCCGGCCATCGGCCGACACCGGATCTGTCACAGTTCACGGTGCCGGGCGTGGAGCGGCTGTACCTGGTGGGCCCCTTCATGCACCCGGGCGGCGGCGTGTACGGCGCAGGCCGCGCCACCGCCATCCGCGTGTTCGACGACCTGAACATCGACTTCGAAAAAGTGGTGACCGCACGCCCATGAAGATCTACGGCGCCGACGGCCGGGAGATGATGGCCGTCACCTCCATCGAGCGCAGCGGCTCGGATCTGGTGATCCGCGGCAAGCTGTTCGGCGCCATGCCGATCACCGCGAAATTGAAGCCGGCCGAGGCGCGCAAGGCGCTCGGTCTGCTGAACCTGCGCACGATTCTGTTTCTGCTGACGCTGCCGTTCCGGCGGGGATAGCCGGCGCCCCCGAACACCGCGCGCCTCGTGCCGTCCCCTCCTCAGTCCACGGGAACGCACGACTGAGCGGCCATCGATGACCATGACGGCATCCCGGCCCGCGCCCGGCTCTGCCGGTGCCGCGGCCTCGAAGCCGAGGCCACCGCACCGGCAGACTCCGATCAGCGCGCGGCCCCTCCCGCTGTCACGTGAAACTTTCCGAATACCGGTGGATGCACGGGTATTTCCGACTGGCGCACACCGGCCGGCAGCCAGCTGTAGGGCACAGCCTGGACCCGATACACCCATGGAATGGCCTTCAGTCCGCCGGGACCCCGGCCGACAAAAGGCGACAGGTATTCCCAGACGATCTTTCCGGCCGGCGTCACCTGGAAGAACCGGCCCCAGATTCCCTCATCGATCAGCGTGTTGCCGTTTGGCAGTCGCTGCGCGCTGCCGATGAACGGACTGAAGAACGTGCGCTTCGTGCCGGTATATTGCCACACCACCTCCCGGGTGACCGGATTGATCTCGAGCACGCGCGAGCCGGACACCACTGGAAGATCCGCGGGCGGATAGCCGCCCTCCCCCTCGTTGTCGAACACCAGCAGGTCGCCTGCGCCCGGCAGCCCCGGCGGGATCATGTGCGCGTCGTGTTGCCCGCTGAAGCCGTCGACCGGGAAAGGCGCCTTTTTCCCGAGATCGGAAAACACGACCGTTTTGCGCGGCGGAAAGTTCGGGCCCAGACGCCAGACGATGTGTCCCGTGCGCCGGCTGATGATGGCGAGGAAATTCGCATTGCGCGAGCTGATGAGGATGTTGCCCGGCGCAAAGCGCCGATCGCCGGACGCCGCCCAGTGATTCGGGCCGAGAGCTTGCATGGCGTTCATGTGCAGGTAATCCGCCGGCGCGTCGCGCTCCATCAGCTTCAGCCGCGCGCCGCTGAACCCCAGGCCTTTCAGGTGCTGCGACGCCCTCCAGCTCCAGACGATCCGCCCAGCCGGACTGACCTCGTAGACCACCGGGTCGAGCATCCTCCGCGTGCCGAATCCCTTCAGCCGCGTGACGACGTTACCGAGAATCAGCGTGTCGCCGTTCGGCAGGCGCTGCCAGTCATGATGCTGCAGCACCGCCCCTCCCGGGGCCTGCGTGCCCCACTGCCAGAGTATCCTCCCCTGCCAGCTGACGTAGCCGAACGTCAGATCCGCAAACTGCCCCTTCTGCCCCGGCACCAGACTGATCGCCCCGGCGCGGCTTCCCGCGGGCACGAGCGCGGTCTGCACGCCGATTTCCCCCTTGATGCCGCCCGTCGAAGCCGGGCTGAGCATCCTCGCCGGAAATCCTCCGTAGTTCCACACATGCAGCACGTGGCCGTTCATGTCGATGAGGTAGGTCTTCCCGTCCGGTGGACTGAACAGGACGTCGCAGTTGTAGGCCTTCGAAGGATCGTAGCGGGTCACCCCGGTCGGATAGACGCTGGGGCCCGCCAGGACAGCCCCGGCCGCCGTCAGTGAGCACGCCAGCAGCAATACCCTCGCGACAGGCCCCCGCGGGCCGCGATTAAGGAACTTCATTGATCCATACCTCGGTTTCAAAACGTGTGTGCGTCAATACGGAATGATCGGATATCACTCGAGCTGAAACGATCAGAAACGGTCACTCACTCGGATACCGTACGTCAGCGGGGCGCCGTACTGCACGATCGCCTGCCCGGTCGGGGCCAGCTGAGGTCCCGTCGGTTGGCGAACGTTCTCGAGATTCCGCGCATAGAGCCCGACGGTCCAGCCGTGATCGAGATTCATCAGCCGCAGACTGAGATCCGTGCTGAAGTAGGCCGGAATCTTCTCGAAATTGAGATACTCGAACGCCCCATACTCCGTATCCCGCCACGCCGTCTGGACACTGCCGACGAGATCGTACGCCTCGCCGATGGGCATCTGCTGCTCGAGGCCGAAGTCGGCCATCCATCGCGGCGCATATAGCCCCGGCCTGCCGGCGCAGTTGAACGCCTCTTCCGGGGCGCCCCCGACCTTCTTCCCGGTCAGTGTATACGGGCAGTTGATGTTGTTGCGCGGAGCCGCCGTATAGCGCAGAAAGTTATCGTAGACACTGTGCAGATAGTCCAGCTTGGCATTCACGATGGTGGTGTGCGTCAATCGGCTGATGACGTCGAGATCCACCCCCTTGATGCTCATCTGACCGACATTCTCCGTCGCACTGATCAGCACGCCGCTCGGATCGACGGTGAAGTACGTGACCTGCTGATTGTGATACTGCCAGAGGAAGGCATCCGCATTGAGCACCAGCCGATGGTTCAGCAGCTCGTTCTTCCATCCCAAGGTGTAGGCGCGGATGGTTTCCGGGGCGTACCGCGGCACCGACTGCGCGAGCTGGAACCCGCCGGCGCGATAGCCTGTCTCGAGCGTCGCGTAGAGCAGGGACGTGGGCGCCACGTTGTACAGCAGCGACGTCTTCCAGGTCGGTTTGCTGAATGTGCCGCTGGTATCCACGCTGGAGTACGCGCTCTGGATCGACCCGACGCCATCGAGCAGAGGAAATACCTGCACCGGCCCGTTGCTCAGCGTGCTCCCGGGCGCGATCCAGCCATTCGTGATCAGCCAGTTCAACGCCGACTGGCGGTAGTAGTCATCCGGATAGCGCGGCAGACCCGTGGGCGATGCACAGCCCTGCGCGAAGGAAGCGGGCGGAGAGAGATTGTGTGGCGGCACGCCGCCGCAGAAGGTGATGAAGTTGTCGATCGTGCCGTCAAATGTCTTCTTGTCGCGCGTATAGCGCCCGCCCACCACGAACCGCAGCCGCCTGGTGACATGCGTCGTCAACTGACCGAACGCCGCCCAGGATGTGGTGAGCTGCCGGTATTGCTGCATCGGCAGCACGAATTCCTGATTGAATTCGTCAGCGCTCCGAATCGTCTCATGGAAGTAATACAATCCGCCGAGATAGTCGAAGATGCTCGCGCTGCCCAGGTATCGGCCCTCGAAGCTGTACTGGCGATCGGTTTCGTCGACCCTCGCCATGTTGAAGGCCGGTCCGGTGAAAGTCGTGGCGCCTTGCGTGACCCGATACGCGGGAATGAGCGTCAGCGTGCCGTGCGGAGTACGATAGTGGAGGTGGCCGTCCAATCCCCAATACGTATAGTCGTCGCGCGGCGTTGAATTCATCGGCGTGAAGAAGCCGAACCCGGGGGCGGCCAGCAGCGTCGAGCGATAGGCATTGGCCGCGGGGGTATTCAGCCCCTCGTTGACCGGCAGTCTGGAAGGCGTAAAGGTGAAACCACCGGACTTGCTGGGCGTGAAGTTTCCGACATAACTGCCGCCCGCGCCCTTGCCGCCGAGGTGCGCGTAGTCCGCGCCCAGGCGCAGCGAGAGCAGCGGCGTGGGCTCATACAGAAACTGCACCCGTCCGGCGTCGGTATCCTGGTCCCCGGTGCCGTCCAGATTGTAGCCTCGATGCGACTGGTGGGCGCCGGCGATGCGCACCGCCGCGTCCGCGCCGATCGGCAGATTGATGTGCCCCTGAACCACTCGCGTCGCGTAGTCTCCCAATGATGCGTCGATGCCGCCGGACATGCGATGCAGGCGCGGCGGGTTGGGGATGATGTTGATCGCGCCGCCGGTGGCGTTCTTTCCGTACAGGATGCCCTGCGGCCCCTTCAGCACCTCGACCCGCGCCAGATCAAAGAAAGCGGTACCAAAGGCCGCCGCCGCACGCCCCATGTAGACGCCATCGTAGCTGACCGCGATGGCGGGATCGAGATAGCTGTTGCCGGTCTTGTTTCCGACGCCGTTCATGAACAGCGCGGTGTTCGAGCCGCCGCCGTTTTCCAGGGTAAGGGACGGAACGAGACGGGTCAGGGAATAGGAATTGGTCATTCCCATATTGCTCAGTGTCGAGCCTTTGACGGCATCGATCAGCAGGGCCGTATTCTGGATGTTCTCCCGCTTCATCTCGGCCGTGACCACCACTTCCTGCAAGGCGGGCAGCGGCGCACTGGAGCCGGTGATCGGCCCGTCCGCGGGCGCGGGTCGGAGCGGGGAAGGAGGAGACAAGGCGCGTTTCCGGTGCTTTGCACGCGCGTCGCCCGCAGGTGGCGCCGCCGGAACGATCGCGAAGGTACGGCGGTTCACCCGCTGAAAGGTGAAGCCCGTCCCGCGCAGCAACAGCGTGAGCGCATCCGTGGGCGCCATTTGCCCGTCGACCGATTGCGACCTGAAGCGCGTGAGCGCCTTGTAGTTGAACAGGAGCTGCACGTGGGCCTGTGCCGCAAACTGGTTCAGCGCCTGCGGCGCAGGCTGCGCCGCGATGTGGAACTCGGCCGAAGTGGCCTGCGCGGCGGCGGTTGTGGCAATGCCCAACAGGAATGCCCCCAGCGCGGCACACACGGCGCCCGTTCGCGGGCGATTGGCCTCTGACATGAATCCCCCTCTACTGTTTTTTGCGGCCCGAGTGGTTGGGCTTCCACTGCTGGACGCCCGAGCCCGGATATTCCTACATCGCGCGGGGCGGCGGCACGGCCCGCGCGACGTCTCAACGCGCGGCCGGACCGAAAAGGTAGATGCGGCCGCCGTCGTGGCGAGCGAGGATGCCGAAGGAGCGATTCAGGGCGGCGACGAAGCTGTCCGTGTCGATGGCGTCGAAGTTTCCGCCGATCCGCACCGATGCGAGCGACGGACTTCGGATCACGAGCCGTGAGGAGTTGTAGCGGTTGAATTCGGCGACCGCCTGTCCGAGCGTCTGGCCCTGGAAGTGCAGTTTGCGGTGCTTCCACGCAAGGCGGCGCGAGATGTCTGCGGCGGTGAGGCGCCTGACGGTGACCTGCCCCGCTTCGACCGAAGCCAGCTCTCCGGCCGAAATGGTCGGCGGCGGGATCGCCGGCGGCGACCGTCCGGGCCCGTCTGCCGGCAGCACCGCAACCCGGCCTCGCGTCACCAGCACCACCAGCGAACGGCGGCCGTTGATTCGGACGTCAAAGTGAGTTCCGACGTCGCGCACGAGATGGCCGTCGGCGTGAACGTCAAAGGGCCGGCGCGGGTCGTGGCGCACCAGGAACTGGGCTTCACCACGGACCAGGGTGATGCTGCGGCGCTCGGCGGTGTATCGAATCCGTATGTCCGTATCGGCATTGAGGATGACCGATGAGCCGTCGGCCAGCACCGCCCGATAGAGATCTCCCGGGCCCGTACGCTGAGTGCCCACCGCGGGCGGCGCGGGCGGCGCCAGCGCCCACCACAGCACCCAGGCGGCCGCGGCAAGGGCCGCCGCCGCACTCCACCCCAGTGCTCGCGGCACTCTGCGGTGCCCGCTTTCAGCGGACGCTCGGTCGCGGCGCCTCAGTCGCCGCCACCCCGTCGGCGGCCGGGGCGGCGCGAGCAGGTCCGGATCGATGAGACCGTCGGTCGGTCGCAGACGCTGCAGCCGGCCCGAACGGCGCCAGGCTTCCGCCAGTCTGAGGTAGGCCGCGCGGTGGCGCGGGTCCGCGGCCAGCCACGCAAGCAGGCCGGCGTCGCTGCCGTGGGCATCGTGATCGCATCGGGCAATCCATTGCGCCGCCTGGGCCTCGATGTCCTCAGCGCTGCGCATCACGCCTCAGCCTCCGGCTCAGGCGCCGGCTCAGGGAGTCCCGGCGGTCCTCCACGCCCTCGCGCGCGAACAGCCGCTCGGCGCAGCGGCGGATGGCGCGGGCGATGAGCTGTTCCACGGTGCCTTCGGAAATGCCGAGACGCTCGGCGATTTCCGACTGTGACAGGCCGTAGACGCGTCGCAGCGTAAACGCCTGCCGACAGCGTGCCGGCAACTCCTCTACGCATTCCGCGAGCAATGCCAGCTCCTGATGCGCATTGACGATCTCCTCCACCCGGGCGCTTTCATCCAAGACGTCCAGCGCGGCCAAATCCGACATCAGGCTCATGGGCACGACATCGCGATGCCGCAGCCAGTCGAGCGCCGCGTTGCGGGCGATGGCGAGCGCGAGCGCCCGTACGGAGCGGACCTCGCCCCGATCCGCCGCGGGGCCGGCCAGCAGCCGGGCGTACGTTTCCTGGAGCAGCTCGTCCACGTCCGCCATGTTCCGCACGATACGGAACAGGTATGCCCGCAGGAGCCCTTCGGACTCGAGGGCTTCACGGAGATATTGCTCTCCGGTCTCCGTCACGCAAGCCCCCCCAATCGGCACCCTGCGCCAGCATGCACTGAGGTTCCCGGCCGCGCAATGCCATTCAGATCAACCGGCCAACGCGGCCGCGCCGACGCGTCCCGGCGCGGCCGCTCGTGTAGGACATTGCCGTCTGGCACGTCGTTGTCTCAACCGGGGGTTACGTCAGGAGCGCCCCAACGGCAGGTGAAACGTTGCCAGCCGCGGCACGTGGACCGGTATCTCGGTGTGCGGCACGCCCGTCGGCACCCAATCGCAAGGGATGGCCTGAATCCGGTACACCCAGCGGACCCGGCCGTTGCTGAGCGGCATCGGGCCCGTGAACGGCTGATCATGCCTCGGGAGTTCCTCGCCGAGGAGCATCCTTCGGTGCCGCTGCTCACGGACCGGTATGTCGTCATCGGATGCAAGGACAATCCCGTCATGGCCCGTCCGCTCAGCGATGCGATGCTGGCTGCCTCGCCACGGGTCGCGGCACGGTTCGGCGACTCCAGGCGGCCCCGCACCATGGTCAACGCGCACCTGAAGGCTCGTCACATGCGCGGAACGGCATTTCTCGTTGCCGGTTACGGCCTCATTCCGCGCTTTCTCGTCCAGACGGACCGGCTTGCGATCGTGCCGCTGTGACTCGCCAGGCTGTACGTCAGAGAATTTCCGCTGGCGATCCAGGAACTGGCCTCGCCATTGAGCTTCACGGAGGCCATTCAATACAACAAGGCCCGGTCGCACGACCCCGGACTGCGCTGGCTGATCGCGCAGATCACGGCCGCGGGCCGGCGCCTGCACCCGCGCGAAGCGCCCATCCGGCACAGGCGCTGACCCACGCTTCGCGCTCCTGGCCCGCGTCGGTCGTCGGTCCCCGCAGCGTCGCAGCCACGCCACCGCTACTTCACGGCGCACCCGAAATCGGCGGGCTCTCCGTGGTCTGCCAGAGATCCGCCCACGAGCAGCTCCGCCAGTCGCCTCCCGGTCCGGCCGAGCGGCGCGGTGGCGCGATGCACCAGCAGCGGCGTGAAGCGATAGCGGGATCCGCCGGCATAGCGCACCTCTCTCAGTGTCCCGGTGTGCAGCTCGCGGTTGACGAGATAGCGGGGCATCCAGCCGAATCCCAGGCCCATCCGCAGAGCCTGTTTCTTGGCGATGAAGCCATCGAGGTAGAACACCCGGTCGCCCCCGAACATGTGCTCGTCATCGCCCCGGCCGCTCGAGTCCTGGACGGAGAGTTCCACGTGCTCGTGAAGATCGCGCAGCGTCACGCGCGGTCGATCCGCGAGCGGGTGCCGGCGCGAGACACAGAGGACACATTCCACTTCCCGGAGCGGATGCGCCTCGAGATCCGGCCGGCCCTCGTAGTCCTTCACGACCATGATGTCGGCGGCGTCCTTCTCGAACCGCAGCTGCACGCCGCTCAGATACTCCACCTTCAATTGAATGCGTGTCGGCACCTTTTCCTCGGCCAGGGTCCGCAATGCCCGCAACGTCGTCTCGAGCGGCAGAATGCCATCGAGAATCATCGTGAGCCGCGGCTCCCAGCCGCCGGCAAACTGTCGGGCCATCGACGCCATGCGATCCGCCTGGGTCAGCAGTCGGCGCCCCTCTGCGAGCAGCGCCTCGCCTTCAGGGGTCAGTCGAACCCGGTACCCCGACCGGTCCAGCAACGCGACACCGAGCTGTGCCTCGAGCTTTTCGACCTGGTAGCTCACGGCCGACTGGACCCGGTTCAAGGCCGCGGCTGCCCGGGCGAAGCCACCATGGCGGACGACCGCATCCAGAGCGTTGATTGCATCGAGGTCGGGGCGCATCATCATCTATATTTTAGATTGAGATACACATAATTATACGCTTTCTTCGGTGCTTCCTGCTCCGTACCTTGAAGTGACCCTTCGTCTGCGACTGGGCCGGTGCGCCGAAGCCGCACGCGGCTCTTGCGCGGCAGGCGGGGGAATCCCGCGCGGAGAGATCACCAGATGAGCCAGAGAACCACCGGGGACGCGATCGTCGAGACGCTGATCGCCAACGGAGTCGACACGGTGTTCGGTCTGCCGGGCGCGCAGACCTACCCGCTGTTCGATGCGCTGTATCGACGTCGCGACGAGATCCGCACCATTGGCGCGCGGCACGAGCAGACACTGGCGTACATGGCCTTCGGCTATGCCCGCTCGAGCGGCAGGCTCGGTGTGTATGCGCCGGTTCCCGGTCCCGGGGTGCTGAATGCGACGGCGGCGATGTGCACCGCGTATGGCGCGTGTGCCCCGACGCTGTGCATCACCGGGGAGGTGCCGTCGGATTTCAAAGGCAAGGGGCGCGGCCACCTGCATGAGCTGCCCGACCAGCTCGGCATTCTGCAGCGGCTGACCCGGCACGCAAGTCACATCGAGCGTCCCGGGGACGCCCCGGGTGCGATCAATGCGGCGATCGGCGCGGCGCTGAGCGGGCGGCCGGGGCCGGCGGCGGTTTCGGTGTGCTGGGACACGCTGGCGGAGTCGGTGCAGATCGGCGCGTGCGGCGCGGCGGAGATGGCGGTGGCGGCGGCGCCGGAGGCGGCGCAGGTTGCCGCCTGCGTGCGGCTGATCCGCGCGGCGCGCCGCCCGATGATCTTCACCGGCAGCGGCGCGCAGCATGCCGCGGGCGCCGTGCAGGCCCTCGCGCAGCGCCTGCAGGCACCGGTCGTGGCGCATCGCGGTGGCCGCGGCATCGTCGGCGAGGACCAGCCTCTTGCGGTTGACATGGCCGCGGCGTGGCACCTGTGGAGCGAGGTCGATCTGATGATCGGCATCGGCA
>JAJYTX010000513.1 GCA_021792815.1 Pseudomonadota bacterium | reverse complement strand
GATGTGCGCTCGAGCGTCGAGGAGTCCTTCGCGCAGGGACGGCTCGACTGGCCGCACTACACGCGGCCGGAAGTGTTCGAGGGCCGCGCGGTGCCGGCGGTGCTGTTGTCGGGCAATCACGCCGACATCGCGCGCTGGCGGCTCGGCGAGGCGCTGTGGCGCACCCGGCGGCGGCGGCCGGATCTGCTGCGCGGGCGCACGCTGTCGGTCGAGGAGCAGAATTTACTGAATCGGATGCCGGCCGCCGGGGCGGCGCGGAATGCCGATCGAGGATCAGAGACATGAGCAACATCGTGCAACAACTCGAGAAAGAGCGCATGACCCGCGAGGTGCCGGACTTCAAGCCCGGGGACACCGTGGTCGTGCAGGTGAAGGTCGTCGAAGGCGACCGCGAGCGCGTCCAGGCCTACGAGGGCGTGGTGATCGCGCGCAGCAACCGCGGGCTGAACTCCTCGTTCACCGTGCGCAAGGTGTCCCACGGCGAGGGCGTGGAGCGCGTGTTCCAGACCTACAGCCCGGCCATCAGCGACATCACGGTGAAGCGCCGCGGCAACGTGCGCCGCGCCAAGCTCTACTACCTGCGCGAGCGCTCGGGCAAGGCGGCACGGATCGAGGAAAAGATCTGACGCGCGGACGGGCGCCCGGCGCCCGCCCCGCGCGCAGCGCATGAACAGACTGCGGAAAATCCTCCACGGGCTGTGGCTCGGGCTCGATGGCCTGCGCCGCTTCCTGCATCTGGTGCTGCTGCTGGCGATCTTCGGCTTCCTGATCGGCGTGCTGCGCGAGTCGCTGCCGCAGGGCGTGCCGCAGCGGGCGGCGCTGGTGGTGGCGCCCCAGGGGCGGCTGGTCGAGCAGCTGAGCGGCGATGCCGTGGAGCGGGCGATCGAGAACGCCCAGGGCGCGGGGCCGCAGCAGACGCTGCTGTGGACACTGGTCGCTGCCATTCGCGCGGCCGCCACCGACCCGCGTATCCGCGTGCTGGTGCTCGATCCGAGTCAGATGGACAACGCCGGCCTGCCGATGCTCGAGGAGCTCGCGAGCGCCATCCGCGCGTTCCGCGCCAGCGGCAAGCCGGTCATCGTCTACGGCACGGCGTTCAACCAGGATCAGTACTACCTCGCGGCGCAGGCGAGCCAGATCTACCTCGATCCGACCGGCTACGTGCTCCTGCGCGGATTCGGCCGCTATCCGCTGTACTTCGAGGGCTTGCTCAAGAAGCTCGGCGTGCGCGTCAATGTCTTCCGGGTCGGCAAGTTCAAGAGCGCCGTGGAGATCTTCACGCGCACCGACATGTCGAAGGCGGACCGGCAGCAGAGCGTGGCGTATCTCGACACGCTGTGGTCAACGTACCAGCGGGAGGTCACCCAGGTCCGCAAGCTGCCGCCCGATGCCCTGACACAGTACATCGATACGCTGCCGAAAGCCCTGGCCGCCGCGGACGGCGATGCCGCGCAGGTCGCCCTGAAGGCGGGCCTGGTGACCGCTCTTGCCGACCGGGTGCAGGTCGAGCGACGGCTGATCGGGCTCGTCGGCGCCACGGCCTCGGGTACGTTTCGCTCGATTTCCGCCGAGGACTACGCGGCCGTGATGCGCGCCGACGGCGAAGGGCATGGGCACGACGGCCGGGCGCGCATCGGCGTGATCGTCGCCTCCGGGGACATCGACGATGGCGACCAGCCGCCCGGGACCATCGGGGCGGACTCGCTGTCGCGCCTGATCCGCGAGGCGCAGATCAACCCGCGCATCAAGGCGGTGGTGCTGCGCATCGACAGCCCCGGGGGCAGCGTGACCGCCGCGGAGCAGATCTACCAGCAGCTCGAGGCGCTGCGCGCCTCGGGCAAGCCGCTGGTGGTCTCGATGGGCGACCTCGCCGCCTCGGGCGGGTACTACATCTCGGCGCCGGCGAACGAGATCTGGGCGAGCCCGGCGACGCTCACCGGCTCGATCGGCATCTTCGCGCTCATTCCCAACTTCACCCGCGGGCTGAGCCGGGTCGGCATCACCAGCGACGGGGTGGGCACGACGCCGCTCGCCGGGCAGTTCCGCTTCGATCAGCCCTTGAGCGGCGAGGCGCGCGCGCTCATCCGGTCGCAGATCGAGCACGGCTACGCGCAGTTCGTGGCCCGGGTGGCCGCGGGCCGCCATCGCTCGGCGGCGCAGATCAACGCCATCGGCCAGGGACGGGTGTGGAGCGGGGCCGATGCGCTGCGCATCGGGCTGGTCGATCACCTGGGCACGCTCGAGGATGCGGTGAAGGCCGCCGCCGCGCTCGCCCGGGTGAGCCACTACCGGGTGCAGTTCATTCATCCGCACGTGTCCTGGGCACAGCAGCTGGTGCAGCGGGCGCAGGCGCGGGTGGCGCGCGTGGCGGTCTCGATCGCCGGTCCGCGGCTCGCTCTGCCGGGCCTCTCGGCGGTGGCCGGGCGGCTCGATCCCTATGCGCGGCAGCTGGCGCGGCTGGTGCGCTTCGGCGGACAGGGCCGGCTCTACGCCTACTGCTTCTGCCGCAACCCCTGAGCCGCTCGCCCGCGGTGGCGCACCACCGGCGCGGTGCCCGGCCGCTCGTTACCCGTCCGACCAGTCGAGGATGACCTTGCCCGAGCGGCCGGAGTCCATGATCTGAAACGCCTGCGGGTACTCGCGCAGCGGCAGGTGGTGGGTGATGACCGGATCGAGCCTGAGGCCGCTCTGCAGCAGACTCGCCATCTTGTACCAGGTCTCGAACATCTCGCGGCCGTAGATGCC
>JAJYTX010000512.1 GCA_021792815.1 Pseudomonadota bacterium | reverse complement strand
TGCAGAGCGGCCGAGAGGCTGGGCGCCGGCAGGTCGGTGGCGACGACCAGCAGGATCATGGCCGCCATGCCGACGCGGGCGATGGCATCGCCGAAGGCCACGAGCAGTGCTCCGGCGAAACCGACGCCGAGGCTGGCGATCAGCAGCGCCGCGAGGTGGTGGTTCAGGGTCAGGCCGAGGAAGGTCGCGACAGCACCCGCCGCCGAAACCGTGAGCAGGCGGGCGAGGCGCTGCCGGTAAGGGCCCGGCTCGTCGGAGAACATGGTAATGACGGCGCCGAGGGCGATGGCGATTCCCGCGAGGAGCCGGCCGCTCGCGATACCGATACCGAGCGGCACGACCACGGCAGCGGTGTTGCGCAGCAACACCCGTCCGGGGACCTGGGCAGGCTTGTGCTGCAGCAGGGTCGCGAGGATGGCTCGCAGGAAATCGCGACTGCTCACCGCCACCGCTCCCCGAGGTTGATCCGAGTGTGAAGTCGTTCCGGGCGGAATGGGTCCGTGGGTGACTTTACCTCACTGAATCGATCTTGGTGGTTTTGCGATCGTTCGACCGGTTCAGCCGGATTTGTGGCAGAGGGATCGGGCGGTCCGCGGACGCTGCGGTCAGGGCCGGGGCGCGCCGGCGTGGGCAGGAGACGGCATGCCGGTATGTGTCGGACGCGGGCGACAGCCGCGGACGGTGCGGCGGGTCCGCGATAGTCGCGCGCCGGACCGAATGGGCTTATGCTGCCAAGTGCTCTAAAGGGGGGGCTGAGGCGGCCCGCGGACGATGGATGCCGGATGCCGCCGTTTGTCTTTCGAGCCACACCGAGGAGTCACCATGGCCAGTCGTCGTTCCGACCCTAACCGCACCATTCGCCCCTCTACCCGGATGCCCGCTGCGCCAACGGGTCGCGCGTCCGTTCCGACGAGCGCTCAGGCGGACAGCACTGATCCGGCGGCCGCTCATGCGGCCAGTCCTGCTGCGGCGCAAGCGCCCTCGAAGCGTCCGGCGAGGAACCTCACCTCGCGCGCCGCTCGCCGCACGGGCGCGGCCAAGGCCGGTTCCGTCCCCCGGCCAAGCGTGGTGACGGATGATTTGCGCCAGGCCATGATCGCCGAGGCAGCCTACTTTCATGCCGAGCGGCGTGGTTTCGCGCCAGGCGGAGAAGTGCAGGACTGGCTGAGCGCCGAAGAGGAAGTCGACGCGCTGTTGAAAGCGGCCGGCGGCGTGCCGCAGTGAGCGGCGCGCGGCGCCGGGCCTCGCGCCGGCGCCAACGCGACCGGCGCTATCGGTTCAACAGCAGCGACAGCCGCCGGCGGTAATCCGCCACGAACCTCGGCTGGTCGGCAGCCAGATCGAGCACCGACAGAAAGGCGCGGCGGGCGGCCTCGCCATCCGCTTTGCGGTCGCGTCTGATGATCTCCAGCAGCTGATCGAGCGCGCTCTGCAGGTCGCGGTCCGCGATGTGGCGCTGTGCCAGCTGCATGCGTGCCGCCAGGTCGGCCGGGTCCGCGGCCACACGCTCATGCAACGACTGCAGATCGGGCAGGGATGCGGCGCTGCGCAGGCTGGCGAGCCGCACATCGAGCGCCCGCCAGCGGGCTTCGGCCTGTGCCGCGGCGCCCGCAGCACTCAGCACCCGCTGCGCCTCTGCGAGCTGCGCCTCGGCGGGCGTTGCGGATAACCTGTTGAGCAGCAACTCGGCGAGATCGAGCTTCGCCGCGTCGTTGTGCGGCTCGATCGTCAGAGCCGAGCGCAACGCGGTGGCCGCGCCCTCCAGGTCACCCTGCTCGATCAGCTCGAGCGCCTTGCGCCGCTCGGTCTCGCCGGGCCCGGGCAGCAGCCGGTCGAGGAATTGCCGCACCTGCCCTTCGGGCTGAGCGCCCACGAAACCGTCGACCGGCACGCCGCCGACGAAGGCGAGGACGTAGGGGATGCTGCGCACCATGAAGCGCTGCGACAGGTCGGGGTTCTCGTCGGAATTGATCTTGACCAGCTTGAAACGCCCGCCGTAGCTGTCCTCCAGGCGCTCGAGAACCGGCCCGAGTGCGCGGCAGGGTCCGCACCAGGGGGCCCAGAAATCCACCAGAACCGGCGCCTGATGCGACGGCTCGATGACCTCACGTTCGAAACTGGACAGGTTCGCTTCGATCATAATCGCGGTGCCCGGCAGCCCAAAGTCTGCATAGTGGGGATGCGGCCGCCTGCATTCAATGCCGCGCTCGCATCGGCGGACTGATCAGCCCAATACACCGGCTCTCCGGTGTCGCGCGCCCGCCCGAAATCGCGTATGTTCGCGCCATCTTTGCCATCGTACGGGTGTATTCCTGAAATGATCGCAGTTAGCTTCAGTGCGGCGCACGGGGGTTGCTAGGTGATGCTGAACGGCGCTTATGCACTGACCCTGGATGATCTGTACCGGCGGGAGGGACTGCTGCGTCTCGATCGCGCGTTCATCGGCTTTCTCCGCGCGGCCGATCCCGATCTGAGCCGCCGTCTCGAGCAAGGGCGCGATGCGCCGCAGAGGCTCGATCAGGCCGGTGTCTCGGCGCTGCTGCTCGCGCTTGCCCCGCATCTGGAGGATTTTCTCGCCGATCTGTTCAATATCCGTGCCGAGCAGGGCGCGCTCGCCGCCCGCCACCACGAGCTTGCCCCGCTCTATGCGTGCAAACGGCAGTTCGTGCAGCGCCGGGCCATGAGAAAGATCACGCCGGCCGAGGCAGAGCGTCTCGACGGCGAGGCGTTGGAAGCCGAGATGGTCTC
>JAJYTX010000511.1 GCA_021792815.1 Pseudomonadota bacterium | reverse complement strand
GGCTCAGGCTCGGCTGCGGCGTGATGAAGCGGATCGTGCCGCCTTCCGAGCCCGCGCCGAACAGCGTTCCCTGCGGACCGCGCAGCACCTCGATGCGCTGCAGGTCGAAGATCACCGGATAGGCATTGCTGGAACTGACGCTGTCCGGGCGAATCTGGATCGGCGTGTCGTTGAGGTAGACCCCCACGGTCGCGGTGCCCGCGCCCGAGGATATGCCGCGGATCACGATGTTGCTGCCCTGCGTGTTGCCGCGATCGGTGTTGCTGAACGTCACCCCGGGGGTGTCGCGCGCCAGGTCGGTGATGTTGCGCACGCTTTCCCTGTCCAGCTCCGCGCGCGTGAACACCTGGATGCTGATGGGCACTGACTGCAGCGTCTGCGCGCGCCGCGTCGCCGTGACGACGATCTCGGCCAGCGAGCCGACCGCACCGGCGGCCGTGTGGGCCGACGGCTTGTGCTGCGCGGGCAGCAGCGCCTGACGGGCGAGCGCGCGGTGCCCGAGGCCGGCGCCGAGCACAGCCAGGCACAGCGGTGGAATCGCGCGGGTCATTCTCGACATGGTTTTCTCCCCAACTCGCGTTTCGTTATGTGGCGGGTCGACGACAGGCCGGACCCGCTGCTGTTCGACCGGGCGAGTCTGCCACAAAAATAGTTTTATGCAACACTATTTATCGCGGGGTCGGCGCCGGCGCGCCTGCCGCGCCCGCGCCTGTGTCATGCGCTATAGTGGCTTTTTTATACGGTCTAAATCGTCAGGCGACACGCATCGACGACGCCTGATGAGGATCTCTGCGTCAGATCATTCGTTGCATAGCATCCTAATTACCGCGCGGCACGACGGAGCCGCGGCGGGCGCGCGGCCGGTCGGCGCAGGCCAGGCGGGAGTGCTCGCTGGGCGCCCCCGGGGAAGGAGGCTGCCCCGGCGCCGCGGCTAGCGCGGCGCAAACGCCAGCAGGACGTTGCCGGGCGTGCCGTTCTGCATGCCGATGTAGCCGGAGACGGCATACAGCATGCCGCCGGCGATCGTCACGCCTTCCGAGCCCAGCGAGCCGCCGTGCGCCGCCACGGCGTTGACGGTGCGGTAGGGGCGCCGGGTGTCATAGCGCCAGATGAGCCTGCCGCGCCGGTCGACGGCGCGCAGGATCCCGTCCCAGCCACCGGTGAACACGACACCGGGGATCGCGCTCGCGGCGCCGATCTGCCCACGGCCGTCGGTGTGCAGCGCCGCCGTCCAGTCGATGCGCCCGGTGGCGAGATCGAGCGCGCTCAACCCGCCCCCGGGACGCTGCAGCGGATAGTAGACACGGTGGTGGCCGGCGGCGCCGCCGAAGATCACCAGGCCGTCGGCGGTCGGCGGCGCGCCGCGGTAGAGCCGGGTGCGCCACAGCAGCCGGCCGCTGCCCGGGTCGAGGCCGATCGCAATGCCGGCCTTGCCGGCCGCGACCAGGATGTCCCGGCCGTCGGGCAGACGCCTGAGGATCGCCGAGGAGCCGCCGAAGTCCCAGTCATGACCGATCCGCGCCGGACAGTTGCCGCCCGCCGGCGCACGGTCGGGGCAGCCGAGCATGAAGGCATCGCCCCGGATCAGCTGGTAGTGCCAGACGATGTGCCCGTCCTTCATCGACAGCGCCAGGATCGAATCGCTGGTCGGGGAGGCGTCGGGACCGTAGTTGTTTCCGGTGCCCACGTAGAGCAGCTGTCGCGCCGGGTCGATCGTCGGGGTGTTCCAGTCGCTCGCCCCGGAGGGCCCCCAGAGCGCGACACCCTCGGGATTGCGGCCGAGCCGGTGCAGCGGTTCGGGGAGGGTGCTGACGCGCCAGATCAGCCGCCCGGTGTTGGCGTCGAGCGCGGCCACGCCGCCGCGCGAGCGGCAGCAGGCATAGTCCGGATTGGAGCCGCCGACCGTTTCCGTGCCGGCGATCGGCACGTACAGCCGCCCCCCGTAGTAGGCGGCCGAGCCGCTGATGTGCAGCATGCCGTGCAGCGCCGTCTTCCACACGAGCCGGCCATTCTGCGCGTTGACGGCATAAACCCGGCCCCGCCCCGTCGCGAAGTACACCGCGTATCGGACGCCGGGATGGCCGTGGATGGGCGCAACGATCGGC
Source organism: Pseudomonadota bacterium (assembly GCA_021792815.1). The sequence continues at coordinate 650 of JAJYTX010000511.1, read as the reverse complement.
GCGTAACGGCCGGCCGAATCGGCGATGAACGACCAGTAGACGCAGCCGGTGCGCGCATTGAGCGAGTACAACGCCGTGTTGTCGCTGCCGACGAAGATCCGCCCCGAGACGACGCTCGGCTGCGAGAGATTGCTGGCGCCGCCCGGGAACCCGAACGCCCACTTCAGTTTGAGCCGGCGCACGCTGCGCGCCGTGAGGCCCGCCGCGGCGCGCGGCTGGAACCGGGCGTTGTCGATCCCCGGGCTCCAACCGTTCCACGCCGGGCCGCTCGCCGGGTTGGCGAGCGGCGGGTTGACGGGGCACCGGTCCTTCATGCCCGCGGCGCTCACCGCCGCCGCATCGACCAGCGGGCGGCCGGAGAGAAACTGCGCGATCTGCGCCTTCTGCGCCGGACTCAGCGAGCGGGCCATCGGACGCATCACCCCGGACTCGAGGGCATCGTAGATCTGACCCGGTGGCATCGCCCGCAGCGCGGCGAGCCGCGGCGCCTGCCGTGCGCCCATGCGGATGCCGCGCCGGGTGTGGCAGCCGCTGCAATGCCCGATGAACAGCAGCCTGCCGGGTGGCGGCGCGAACTTCGGCCGCCCGCCGCTCAGCTTCGGCCCGGCGGCCGCGGCCGCAGGCGGGCGGGCGGCGGCGAGGGCCGGCCG
>JAJYTX010000510.1 GCA_021792815.1 Pseudomonadota bacterium | reverse complement strand
GTCAAGAGCGTCGCCGAGCAGATCGGCCGCGCCGTGGACGGGCAGGATCGGGACGCGCCCAACAAGAGCGAGTTCGCCATTCAGATCGACCCGGCCAAGGGCTATGCGCCGAGCCGGATCGAGGCCGCGATCCGCAAGGTATTCGCCGATTTTCCAAATCAGCTCACCGAGGTCTATTCAGTGCTGGCGGAGCGCATCGGCGAAACCCTCTCCGGCGAGACCGCGCCGTTCGACGTCAGTGTGTTCGGCAACAACCTGAATACCGACGACGCCGTGGCCCAGCGCATCGCCGCGGTGCTTCACAAGCTGCCGCACGCCGGCGAGGTGCGCCTGCAGGTGCCGCCGCGTCAACCCGAGCTGCACGTGCAACTGCGTCCCGAGAGACTGGCGTTGTACGGACTGCAGCCGGCCGATGTGCTGCGGGCGGTCAACGCCGCGTATCAGGGGGCCATCGTCGGCCAGCTGGCGCAGCCGGATCGTACCATTCCGGTGGCCGTGCGTATCGCCGGGGCAGGCACCTCGCCACAGGCGATCGAGGCCTTGCCACTGCGCAGCGCCGACGGCCTGGTGGTGCCCCTTTCGGCCGTCGCGACGCTGCGGATGGAATCCGGTCGCAGCGAGATCGATCATGAGGACGGTCTGCGTCGCCAGGTGGTGACCGCGAATCCAACGACCTCCGATCAGACCGGCTTCGCCGCGACCGCGCGCCGGGCGATCGCCGCCGAGGTGAGACTGCCAGCCGGGGTGTACCTGCGTTATGGGGGGGTCGCGCAAGCGCAGGTCGCCGCGGCGCATCAGCTATACCTGCATGCCGCTGCGGCGCTGGCACTGATCGTGCTGCTGCTGGCGCTGGCGTTCGGCCGCGCCGGCCACGTGCTGCTGGTGCTGCTGGCGCTGCCGAGCACGCTGATCGGTGGCGTGGCCGCCGCGGCGATGACCGGCGCGACGTTGACGCTGGGTGCGATGGTCGGCTTCGTGGCACTGTTTGGCATGGCGGCACGCAACACCATCCTGCTGGTGTCGCACTACGATCACCTGGTGCGGGCCGAAGGCCGGCAGTGGGACCTGCAGACCGCGCTGCGCGGTTCCGAGGAACGGCTGACACCGGTGCTGCTGACCGCGCTGCTGACCGCGCTGGCGCTGCTGCCGGTGGCCGTGCAGCTGCACCAGCCGGGACACGAGATCGAAGGACCGATGGCGGTGGTGATCCTCGGTGGCCTGGCTTCCTCGACGATCGTCAGCCTGCTGCTGGTGCCGCCTCTGGCGGCGCGCTGGCTCGCGCCCGCAGCCGACCGGTCGTGATCGGAGGCGATGCCGCCGGTCCGCGCAGCCGATCAATGTCATAATTCCGTTCCTCTTTCGGAAAGGACAGGCATTGCGGCGGACATTCCGGTGGCTCTTCTTCCGTTCCGGTCCGAGCAGGCCGGCCTTTCCGGGGTGTTTGAGCCGGCCCGCGAGGGCCCGCCGACTGGACAGAAGCGCCGCTTCCGGGGATGCGGCCTGAATGAGGCGTGGCGCGCAGGATCGGCGTCGCGTGCCCGCCGAGTGGCTGACGGAATCCGGCACCGCGCTGTACATCGGGTTGATCGCGCTCATCGCCGGCGCGAGCGGGCTCTATTACATCCTGTTCCCGGAGCTCGGGGCGCTCGGGCACGACATTTTCAAGCGGCCACGGGGCACCTGGGCCAGGGCGCCCCTGATGCTGATCCTCACACCCCTGTCGACGGCAGTGGTTGGCACCGTGATTGCGCGCAATCTACCCTATGGCCTGCTGTCGGTGCTGCTCGACGTCGGCTTCTCGGTGCTGGCGATCACAGTGCTGAGGTCCCCGATCGCGCCGGCCATCTCCGCCGGCCTGTTGCCCCTGACGCTCGGCATCCGCAGCTTCCGGTATCCGCCCTCGCTGCTGGTCGGCACCGGGCTTCTGGCCGGTTTCGCCGCGCTCTACGCCCGGTTCGGCGCCCCGAGTGCGCCCGTTGCGCGCGAAGTGCAGGACGAGGCGGACGACGAGGTTGAGGAGCCACCACGGAATTTCAGCTGGACACCCTTCTTTTTCGGGTTTCTCATTCTCGCGTTTCTTGCGGGCGATGTCACCGGATGGCGATTCGTCCTGTTCCCACCGCTCGTGGTGATCGGTTTCGAGGCCTTCGCACATCCCGCCGTGTGCCCCTGGGCCGGACGACCGGTTGCGCTGGCGGTCGCCTGTGCACTGACCGCGACCGCCGGAGTGCTTTGCGTGCTTGTTCTGGGCACGGGACCGATCGGCGCGATGTGCAGCGTGCTCGCGGGCGTCCTGGTCCTGCGCGTGCTCGACCTGCACGTTCCGCCCGCACTCGCCGTGGGACTGCTGCCGTTCGTGATGACACATCCGGGATTCCGGTTCCCGCTCGCCGTGCTGTTGGGCACGGGAATCGAGACGGCAGTCTTGCGCGTCTGGCGCCGGTTCGCGGGCTCGATCGCGGTTCGGGCCCGATGACTCACCGTCCGGGCCTGCGCTGTGCCCATCGCCGGGACAGACGTCGGGCTTTCATCGCCTGACAGGCTCCGGCCCGGAACCGCGCAGGCCCGCGTCAACGGTTTCCTCCGGCGCGCGGCAGCATCCACCCCTTCCCCCGCTCCTTACGCCATGCGACCACGTCTCATCGCGATGACCACTGCGCCGCACAGACCGGACACCGCACCGATCAGCATCACTGCGCGCAGGAACGAGCCGGACGCCAGCTGTACGGCGGACACGATCGGCGGACTGAAAAACGATCCCGCAAAAAAGC
>JAJYTX010000509.1 GCA_021792815.1 Pseudomonadota bacterium | reverse complement strand
GCTCCTGCGGGTCGTAGTCCGAGACCGTCGTCCCGCGCTCGAGGCTGCCCATGGCGCGGATGGCGCCTGCGCTGAACAACAGCCTCTCGGCGAGCAGCGTCTTGCCCGCGCCAGCCGCACCGGCGAGGGCGATGTTTCGGATGCTCGTGTGGCCCATCGTCTCCCCCACCGCAGGTTCCACTCCGGGGTCAGGGTACTCCGGCGACACCCGGGCCGCAAAACCGCACGTCCGCCGCGCGGCAGCACCGTCCGGTGCTGCGCGTGACCGCCTGGGCCTCGAGGCGTCCGGGCCGGGGCTCCGCCGGCGGGAACGGCCCCGGTGAGGGGGATCCGACCGGTTGGGGCACCGCGCCCGGCCGAATCCGGGCAGGCTCGTCCCCCTGGCGCTAGGGTGCGGAAAGCTCCAGGACGACCCCTGCCTGATTGACGGTCGTGAGCGAGACCGGACGACGCCAGATGCGCCGCAGGTAATCGAGCACCTTGCGGCTGCGCTCGAGGTCGAGGCCACGCCCGTCGAGCGCGTGATCGTGCACCAGCTCAAGCGTGCCATCGGCGCGGATGTGCTGCGCCATCACCGTGGGTGCGCCGAAATTGTACTTGGGCGCGAGGATCGCCTCGTGCAGCGCATTCAGATCCGGCTCGAGCACCCTCACCTGAACGTCGCGGGCGACATAGCGGAACAACTCGAGCTCGTCAGCCAGCTCGCGCGTCAGGTGATTGCGGATGAACGCGAAGTCGTCGTCCTGCTCGCGAATGGCCAGAGCGGCCGGCAGCCCCTGCTGTTCGGTGATCTTCTCCCACATCGAAAAGCCGAGGTGGTATGGGTTGAGGCTGAGCGCCACCTGGCTATCGGCGGCCACCGGCCGGACGACGTCCGAGTGGCACTTGATGGCATCCACGTAGGCCTGCTGCGGAATGAAATCCGCCTCGCGCAGCAAGCGCGCATGCCAGTACGATGCCCAGCCCTCGTTCATGATCTGGGTGGCGAACACCGGGTAAAAGTAGAACGACTCCTCGCGCACGGCGAGGAAAATATCCCGCTCCCAGCTCTCCATCTCGGGGGCGTATTGAGACACGAACCACAGCAAGTCGCGCTCCGGATGCGGCGGGACCGGCGCCCGTTTTTTCACCTCGGGCCCGGTGGCGCCCGCCGCCGGCTCGAGCGCCGCGAAGCGCCTGCGGAACTCATCGTCGGCGAGCGGTTTGAGCGTCTCGATGTACTCCGGATAGCGCTCCCGGCGCAGCGGTTGATCGACGTCGATGTGCTGCTCGAGCGCCAGAGCGGCATCGAGCACCGCCTCGACCGGCTGCAGACCGTGCGTCTCGATCGCCTGTTGGATCTGCCGGGCATGATTCGCCGCGTGCTCGACGATGCGCTCGCTCACCTGCGCCTGGCATCGTCGGAACAGCAGGTTGTTGCGGGAAAAATCCGCATGGCCCAGCACATGGGCCGTCACCAGGACGTTCTCGGCAAGGCCGTTGCCGGAGGCGAGGTAGGCATGGCCCGGGTTACCCGGGAAAACCACCTCGAAGAGCCGCGAGTGGCCCATGTGCCGCTGGATGAGCTGGTAGATGTAGCGCACCCCGAACGACCAGTGCGGCATGCGCACCGGTAATCCGTAGACGGCGATTTCCATCATGAAGGAGTCCGGCACCGCCTCGAACTCGACCGGATGGAACGTCAGCCCCGAGTCCCTGGCGAGCGCCTCCATGCGCTGCACGTAGTCCTGCCAGACGGCGTCGCTCATGCACTCTCCGCCGCGCGGCTTTCCGCCGAGAAGAAGTGCCGCACCGCGCTCCACACGTCCTCGAAGTCATCGAGCGCATAGCTGCCCGTGGCCCCGCCGGCCGCCGCCAGTTCCGCGAACAGCCGGCCGGTCTCGGTATCGAGCTGGCGCGAAAGGCCCGAGGACACCTCCACATAACCGGTAAAACACGCGTCGGCGGCGATGGTGGCCAGGCCCTCGCGAGCCTCGGCCAGATCGCTCACCGAGTTGTCGCCATCCGAGGCATAGAACAGATACACGTTGCAGGTCGCCGGGTTGTAGCGCTCGCGCAGGATCTCGTTCACCTTGGCGAAGCCGGTCGACGCCACGGTGCCGCCGGAGCCGCTGACCTGGAAAAACTCCGGCTCCGAGAATTCCCACGCCTCGGTGGTATGGGCGACGAACACGGTCTCGAGCGAGCGGTATTCCCGCCGCAGGCCCTGCACCGTCCAAAAGAAGAACGTCTTGGCGAGCTTGCGGTCCCGGTCCGACATGCTGCCCGAGACATCGAGCAGAAAGAACACCACGGCGCGCACCGCCGGCTGACGCCGCCGCGCAAGCTGGCGGAAGCGCAGATCCTCGTCGGTGAAGGTCGGGATCGCGCCCGGGGCGCCGCGGCGTTTCACCAACTCCTTGAACGAGCGGCGCCGGTCGAGCCTGGAGCGCGCACCGCGGCGGTCCCAGCCCTCGCGCACCCAGTCGGACTCTTCCGACGGTCCCACCCGGGTCTTGAGGTTCGGCAACTGCATCTCCTCCCACAGCCAATCGACGATGTCGTCGATCTTGAGCTCGAGCAGCAGCTGCACGTCGCCCTCTTCGCGCCCGCCTGGGCCCTTCTGCCCGGAGCCGCCGGCCTGCGACGGGTCGGCGAACACATCTCCGGGCTTGACCTTGCCCTGGCCCGCGCCCTGGTTTTCTTCCGCCCGGCGCAGGCGGAAATGATAGTGCTCGAGCATTTTCATCGGCACGCGCACGGTGCGCGCCCCGCCGGTGATCAGATCGCCGC
>JAJYTX010000508.1 GCA_021792815.1 Pseudomonadota bacterium | reverse complement strand
GGGCCGTGCCCGGATGCACGTCGGCCTTGACTTCATGGACCAGCTGGTACGCCGAGCGGGACGGCGGAATCACCGTGTACTCGCAGAGCAGCGCCTGCCACGCGAACACGTAGGCGAGCGCGATCACGAGCGCGCGCCCGGATCCGGCGGTCCCGGGTGTCGCGCTCACTCCGCTCACCGGCTCCGAGCGCCCGGCGCGCCCGTGGCAGGCTGCCACGGCGATCAGCGCGGCGAGCACCGCGGCGGCGGCCCAGGCGATCCCCGGACCGGGAATGAACCCGTTGCGATGCTGCGAATACACCAGCAGCCCGGCGGCAACGAACAGCGTCAGAGCGGCTGCCGCCCGCGCCGCGCGCTCGAGGCTGCCGGGGCGTCTCGCCACCTGCACGCCCGTCAGCGCCGCGAGCGGCGGGAAAATCGGCAGGATGTAGGTGGCGAGCTTCGAGTCCGAGACGGAGAAGAACAGCAGCGTCAGACCCGAGTACAGCAGCAGGAACTTCAGCGGCTTGAAGTGCGGCACCGGACCCCGGTCCCGCCATGCCAGGGGCACCGCGCGCGCCAGCGGCACCAGCCAGGCGAACGCGCCGATGGCCAGCAGCGCGATGAAATACCACCACGGCTCGACCCGCCGGGCCTCGTCGGTCAGGAAGCGCTGGAAATGCTCGTGGATGAAGAAATACTCGGCAAAGGAATGGTTGCGCAGCGAGACGACGATGAACCAAGGTGCGGCGATCACCGCCATCAGCGCCATGCCGGGCAGCAGGTGCAGGCGCCGCCACGGCCGGGCGTCACGTTCCAGCACCGTGTAGCCGATGAGCGCCAGGCCCGCCAGCGCGTAGACCTCCAGACCCTTGGTGAGCAGGGCGAGCGCGGCCATCGCCCAGGACAACAGCATCCAGTTGCGCTCGGCGGCCGAGCCCGGCTCGGTACACTGCGCGCGGGTGAACGTCAGCACCATGGCCGTCAACCAGAAAGTCAGCCCGGCATCGAGCAGATCGAGATGGGCGATGATGCCGAAGTACGGACTCATCGCGAGCAGCGCCAGCGCCATGAGCGCCGCGCGCCGGTCATACAGCCGCGCGAGCCAGGCATAGATCAGCGCCAGGCAGCCAAAGCCGAGCCCCACCGTCCACAGCCTCGAGCTCCCGTTGCTGAGACCGACCAGCGAGTAGATGCTGGCGGTCGCCCAGTACTGCAGCACCGGCTTCTCGAAGTACTTCAGCCCATCGAGCCTCGGGGTCACCCAGTCGCCGCTCGCGACCATCTCGCGCGGAATCTCGGCATATCGGCCCTCGTCCGGGTCGAGCATCGGCCGGATCTGCAGCGTGGCGAACCACAGCGCCGCCAGCAGCACCCACGCCCACCACCTGAGCCCGGTGCGTGCTTCGCTCATGATCGCTTCCGTCCGGTTACGCGGCCGCGCCGCTCAAAGACCCGGCTGCGCGCCGGCGCGCCCGCCGAAGCTGCCGAGCTTCACGTAGTACTCGATGGTGCGGCGGATCGCCGTGTCGAGGTCGGTGCTCGGGCTCCAGCCGAGCTCGCGCCGCGCCGCCTCGATCGCCGGCACGCGCACCTGGATGTCCTGGTAGTACTTGCCGTAGTACTCGCCGGCGGAGACCTCGATGATCTCGGTCGCCCGGGCCGCCTCGCGCAGTTCCGGGAATTGCTGCGCGATGCCGATGGTGCGCTCGGCGAGTTCGCGGATCGAGACGCAGTTGCCGGGATTGCCGATGTTGAAGATGCCGCGCGAAGCCCGGCCGTTCGCGTTCTCGATGATGGTGAGCAGCGCCTCGATCGCATCGTCGATGTAGGTGAAGGAGCGCTTCTGCCGCCCGCCGTCGACCAGCTTGATCGGCCGCCGATACAGCACGTTGGACAGAAACTGCGTGAACACGCGCGAGCTGCCTTCCTTGGGCTCCTCGATGTTATCGAGGTTGGGGCCGATGAAGTTGAACGGGCGGAACAGCGTGTAATCGAGGTTGTCGCGCACCCCGTAGGCGTAGATCACCCGGTCGAGCAGCTGCTTGGAGGCGGCGTAGATCCAGCGCTGCTTGTTGATCGGGCCGTAGACGAGCGGACTCGCCTCCTCGTCGAGCACCGCGTCGGCAGACATGCCGTAGACCTCGGAGGTCGACGGAAAGATCAGCCGCCTGCCGTACTTGACGCAGTGGCGCACCACATCGACGTTGGCCTCGAAGTCGAGTTCGAAGACCTTCAGCGGGTGCGTCACGTATTGCGCCGGATTGGCGATCGCCACCAGCGGCATCACCACGTCGCACTTCTTGACGTGATACTCGACCCACTCCTTGTTGATGGTGATGTCGCCCTCGACGAAGTGGAAGCGATCGTTCTTCGGAAGGTCGCCGAGCTTGTTGTCGGACAGGTCGATGCCGTAGACCTCCCAGTCGCGCTCGCGCAGGATCGCGCCGGTGAGGGCGCTGCCGATGAAGCCGTTCGCCCCGAGAATCATGATCTTCAGTGCCATGGACATCCTTCGAGCCCGTCGAGGCTCGACGCGGTATAAGACGCGGTATAAAAGGTGCGATTTTAGCAGCTTCACGCGCGCCCGTGCGGGCCGCCTCGGCACGCCCCCCAGGCTGTGCGTCGCCGGCCCGCCCCGGGCAGCGCCCGCCGCGAGCGGCTGCGCGAGCGTCTAGAAGCGCAGACCCACCGTGATCGGCACGAACTCCGTCGGCTGCGGGGTCTGCAGGCGCATGTAGCGCGCCTCGATGAACAGGGACTGGCCGTTGCGCAGGGTGAAATCGAGGCCGGCCCCGGCATTCCAGCT
>JAJYTX010000507.1 GCA_021792815.1 Pseudomonadota bacterium | reverse complement strand
ACATCGAACTCGCGCTCGATGCCGCCCATGCCGCCAAGGCGGGCTGGGGCCAGGCCTCGCCGGCCGAGCGCGCCGGCGTGCTCAACCGGATCGCCGATCGGATGCAGGAGAAGCTCGAATACCTCGCCACCGTCGAGACCTGGGACAACGGCAAGCCGATCCGCGAAACCATGGCCGCCGATCTGCCGCTCGCCATCGATCACTTCCGCTACTTCGCCGGCTGCATCCGTGCCCAGGAAGGCAGCGTCTGTGAGGTCGATCACGACACCGTCGCCTACCACTTCCACGAGCCGCTCGGCGTCGTGGGTCAGATCATCCCGTGGAACTTCCCGCTGCTGATGGCGACTTGGAAGCTCGCCCCGGCGCTCGCGGCGGGCAACTGCGTGGTGCTGAAGCCGGCCGAGCAGACCCCGCTGTCGATCCTGGTGTGGCTCGAGGTGGTCGGTGATCTGCTGCCCCCGGGCGTGCTGAACGTGGTCAACGGTTTCGGAGTGGAGGCCGGCAAGCCGCTCGCCTCGAACAAGCGCATCGCCAAGGTCGCCTTCACCGGGGAAACGACCACGGGACGGCTGATCATGCAGTACGCCTCGCAGAACCTCATTCCCGTGACGCTCGAGCTCGGCGGCAAATCGCCCAACGTGTTCTTCGCCGACGTGTGCGCCCAGGATGACGCCTTCTTCGACAAGGCGCTCGAGGGTTTCGCCATGTTCGCGCTCAACCAGGGCGAGGTGTGCACCTGTCCGTCGCGCGCGCTCATTCAGGAGTCGGTCTACGAGCGCTTCATCGAGCGCGCGGTCAAGCGCGTCGGCAGGATCAAGCAGGGCGACCCGCTCGATCCGACCACCATGATCGGCGCACAGGCCTCGCAGGAGCAGCTCGAAAAGATCCTCTCCTACCTCGACCTCGGCAAGCAGGAAGGCGCCGAGTGTCTCACCGGCGGCGCGCGCAATCGCCTGGGCGGAGAGCTCAAGGACGGCTATTACATCCAGCCCACGGTGTTCAAGGGCCACAACAGGATGCGCATCTTCCAGGAGGAGATCTTCGGCCCGGTCGTGTCGGTGACCACCTTCAAGGACATGGACGAGGCGCTCGAGATCGCCAACGACACACTCTATGGCCTCGGCGCCGGCGTCTGGTCGCGCGATGCCAACACCTGCTACCGCATGGGCCGGGGCATCCAGGCGGGCCGCGTCTGGACCAACTGCTACCACGCCTATCCGGCGCACGCGGCGTTCGGCGGCTACAAGCACTCGGGCATCGGCCGCGAGACTCACAAGATGATGCTCGATCACTATCAGCAGACCAAGAACCTGCTGGTGAGCTACTCGCCCAAGGCGCTCGGCTTCTTCTAGCATGAGCGGCCCGCGACTCCCGGCACCGCCGGGCTGCTCTCGGCTCGAGCCACGGGGTTTGCCCGGCGGCGACACACCGGATGTGTCGCCGCCCGGGCCCGGCGGTCGCGGCCGCGCCGCTCGCAGGGCCCGGCACGGCCGACGGTGCTCGGCATTCGGGGAACACCGGATCGAGGGAGCGATCCGGTCCGGAGCGCGCTGATGGACGTCAGCCGCGTCAGCGCCACGGAGGCGGCCCTGAAATTGATCGAACAACTCGTGGCGCGACACGGCCCGCTCATGTTCCACCAGTCCGGGGGGTGCTGCGATGGCAGCGCCCCGATGTGCTACCCGCGCGGCGAGCTGCTGGTCGGGGACCAGGACGTGTTTCTCGGGGAAATCGGCGGTCAGCCGTTTTACATGGGCGCGGCACAGTTCGAGTATTGGCGGCACACCCATCTCATCATCGACGTCGTGCCCGGCCGCGGCGGCATGTTCTCGCTCGAAGGTCCGCTCGGCGTGCGGTTCCTGACCCGCTCGCGCCTGTTCACCGACGAGGAAGAGGCGAACCTGCCGCCGCTCCGCGGCCCGACCGAGGCGCGCGCTGTCTGAGGTCGGCCGCCCGCGGCCGGGCGCCAGGCGCCTTCGGGGACGGCAGGCGCGTTACACTCCAGGATCATGTCCTGGCCCACCCTCGTGTTCATTGGCTTGATCGCCGCCGGCCTGGCGGTGCAGTCGTGGCTGTCCGCCCGGCAGATCCGCGCCGTGCAGGCACACCGGGAGCGCGTGCCCGAGCCGTTCGCCGCCCAGGTCTCGGCCGAGGAGCACCGCAAGGCCGCCGACTACACCGGCGCCACGGTGGCGCTGGCGCGCATCGGGGCCTGGGTCGATGCGGCGCTCACGCTCGCCCTCACGATCGGCGGTGGCCTCGCGGCCCTCGATGCGCTGTGGCGCCGCTCAGGCTGGCACGAGCCCTGGCAGGGCGCGGCCGTGATCGGCACGGTCGCCGCGCTCGCCGCACTCGTCGGTCTGCCGCTGTCGCTGTGGCGGACCTTCGTGCTCGAGGCGCGTTTCGGCTTCAACCGCACGACCCCGAGGACTTTCCTCGCCGACCTCGCCAAGAGCACCGCGCTCGCGGTGCTGCTCGGCGCCCCCCTGGTGCTCGCCTCGCTGTGGCTGATGGCCCACGGCGGCCGCGGCTGGTGGCTGTGGGCCTTTGTTTGTTGGCTCGGCATGACGCTGTTGATCACCTGGGCCTGGCCGGCGTTCATCGCGCCGCTGTTCAACCGATTCTCGCCGCTGCAGGATGCGGCGCTGAAGGCGCGCATCGAGACGCTGCTCGCGCGCTGCGGCTTCCGCTCGAGCGGCGTATTCGTCATCGACGGCTCGCGCCGCTCCACCCACGGCAACGCGTATTTCAGCGGCATCGGCCGCAACAAGCGCATCGTGTTCTTCGATACCC
>JAJYTX010000506.1 GCA_021792815.1 Pseudomonadota bacterium | reverse complement strand
CGCCTATCTGCTCTACGCGCTGTTCAGGCCGGAGAAGTTCTGATGACCGGTGAATCCTGGGCGCTGCTCGCGCTGTTCCTCGGCATCACGTTCCTGTGCGTGAAGCCGCTCGGCCTGTACATCGCCAGGGTGATGGACGGCGCGCCCATCTGGCCGCTGCGCGCCGGGGGAGGTGTCGAGCGCCTGATCTACCGCTTCTGCGCCATCGACCCGGCCGTCGAGATGAGCTGGAAGCGCTACGCGGCCGCTCTGCTCGTGTTCAACGTCCTCGGCGCGCTGCTGCTGTACGGGCTGCAGCGCCTGCAGTACTTTCTGCCGCTGAACCCGCAGCATTTCCCTGCCCCGCCGCCCGATTCGGCGTTCAACACGGCGATCAGCTTCGTCACCAACACGAACTGGCAGAGTTACACGCCCGAGACCACGATGAGCTATCTCACGCAGATGGCCGGCCTCGCGGTGCAGAATTTCCTCTCTGCGGCCACGGGCATCGTGGTCGCGATCGCGTTGATCCGCGGGCTCGCGCGCCACACGGCCAGGGCCATCGGCAACTTCTGGACGGATCTCACGCGGGTGACGCTCTACGTGCTGCTGCCGATCGCGCTGCTGTTCGCCCTCGCGCTCGTGAGCCAGGGCGTGATCCAGAACTTCAGCGCGTACCGGAACGTGACGCTGCTCGAGCCCGTCACCTACCAGCGGCAGGCGACCGATGCTGCCGGCAACCCCGAGGTGGACCAGGCCGGACACCCGGTGATGCAGACCGTGACCACGCGCACGCAGACCCTGCCCATGGGGCCGGTCGCCTCGCAGGAGATCATCAAGGAGCTCGGCACCAACGGCGGCGGGTTCTTCAACGCCAATTCCGCGCACCCGTACGAGAACCCGACCGCGCTCACGAACCTGCTCGAGATGCTCGCGATCATCATCATCCCCGCCTCTCTCACCTATACCTTCGGGCACATGGCGGGCGATACCCGGCAGGGATGGGCGGTGCTCGCGGCGATGACCATCCTGTTCGTCTCGCTCTACTCGCTCGCCAATTACAGCGAGCAGGTGGGCAATCCGCGCATCGCCGCTCTGGGCGTCGATCAGGCCGCGACCGCCCTGCAGAGCGGCGGCAACATGGAGGGCAAGGAGGTGCGCTTCGGCATCGCCGCCTCGACGCTGTTTGCCACCGTCACCACCGGCACCTCCTGCGGCGCGGTCGACTCGATGCACGACTCCTACACACCGCTCGGCGGCCTGGTGCCGCTGTTCAACATGATGCTGGGCGAGGTCGTCTTCGGCGGGGTGGGCACCGGACTCTACTCGATGCTCATCTTCGCCATCATCGGCGTGTTCATCGCCGGACTGATGATCGGGCGTACGCCGGAGTACCTCGGCAAGAAGATCGAGGCGTTCGAGATGAAGATGAGCGCCATCGCCATCCTCGTGATGCCGCTCATCGTGCTGGTCGGCACGGCCGTGGCGGTCAGCGTCAAGGCCGGCCAGGCCGGAGTCTCCAACCCGGGCGCGCACGGTTTCAGCGAAATCCTCTACGCCTTCACCTCGGCCGGCAACAACAACGGCAGCGCGTTCGCCGGCATCAGTGCCGACACCCCGTTCTACAACACCGCGCTCGGGCTGGTGATGTGGCTCGGGCGCTTCTGGCCGATCGTGGCCGTGCTCGCGGTCGCCGGCTCGCTTGCGGCCAAGAAGCGCATCCCGGTCACGGAGGGCACCCTGCCCACGCACGGACCGACATTCATCATACTGCTCATCGGCACGGTGCTGCTGGTCGGCGCGCTGACCTTCGTGCCGGCGCTCGCGCTCGGACCCATCGTCGAGCACCTGATGCTCTGGAGTTGAGGAGCCTCCGATGAATTCCCACGTGCTCGCGTTGCCCCCTCCATTGCCCGATGCAAGGCGCAGGGCGCAGCCCATATGTCGATATAGGCAAGCCGTGCAACGCAGCAGCGGGCAATTGAGGGGACAACCCATAAACGATCGTCTTTCATTCTCAACGGGACGGGGTCGATTTCGCCTGGCGCGTCGTTGCTCCTCCCTCATGTACGCCGGGTACACATCGGTCGTCGCGCCTGGCTCCAGGCGAAATCGACCACCGTCGCGAGCACGTGGGAATTCATTGGAGGCTCCTTAACATGCGCCGCAGGCTCTCGATGTTCGACCGCACGCTGATCGGCCCGGCGACCGTTGACTCGCTGCGCAAGCTCGATCCGCGCGTGCAATGGCGCAATCCCGTGATGTTCGTCGTCTATATCGGCAGCATCCTCACCAGCGCGCTGTGGCTCCGGGCACTGACTGGACACGGCGAGGCGCCGGCGTGGTTCATCTGCAATGTCGCCATCTGGCTGTGGTTCACCGTGCTGTTCGCGAACTTCGCCGAGGCGCTGGCGGAGGGGCGCAGCAAGGCGCAGGCAGCCAGTCTGCGCGGGCTGAAGCAGACCGTGGAGGCCAAGCGCCTCGCCGACGCCGCCGACCGCTCCGCCTTCACACGGGTGCGCGCCGACCGGCTGCGCAAGGGCGAACTGGTGCTGGTGGAAGCGGGCGATTACATTCCGGGCGACGGGGAAGTCATCGAGGGAGCGGCTTCGGTCGACGAGAGTGCCATCACCGGGGAGTCGGCGCCCGTGATCCGCGAGTCGGGCGGAGACTTCTCCTCGGTTACCGGCGGAACACGCGTGCTGTCCGACTGGATCGTGGTGCGCGTCACCGCCAACCCCGGTGAGACCTTCATCGACCGCATGATTTCCATGGTCGAGAGTGCCAGGCGGCAGAAAACCCCCAATGAGATCGCCC
>JAJYTX010000505.1 GCA_021792815.1 Pseudomonadota bacterium | reverse complement strand
GAAATGGACAGGTGCGGCTCGATCTGCACGCGCTTCGCGCCGCGCGCCCGCGCCGCCGCGTGCCGCGCCGCCGCGCTGACTCCGCCGGTGACCTCGTTGTTGGCGCCGAAGGAGACGATGTAATCGGTGAAGGGTGTATCGGCAGCCACGGTGAACGCGCGGTGCCAGTACTCGCCGTACAAGTGCTCCGAATGCACGCACTTCACGCCCTGGCCCGACCCGAAGCTGAAGTCGACCGGCCCGAAGGCGGCCAGAAAGGCGGGGAAGGAGCCCATGTAGTTCGACGGCGTGCCGCCGTGACCGAACGTTACCGCGACCCGCGGCATGCCCGATTCATCGGTGAGGCCGCGCTCACGGATCGAGGCGAGCTTTCCGGCGACGATGTCAAGCGCCTCGTCCCAGGAGATGGGCACGAAGCCGGGGTCTTCATTGCGGCCCTTGCGCGGATTGGTGCGACGCATGGGGGTGACGATCCGTGCCGGGTGGTAGGTCTTCTGAATGAGACCATACGCCTTGACACACGGCTTGCCGTCGCCGGGATGGATGCCCTTGCCGGCGAAATTCGGGCCGATCTCCACCGCGACGCCGTCGTCGACCTTGACCGTCAGCAGGTCCGGACCCGCCACGCAGTTGTAGCAGTAGGTCGGGACGAGCCGAGACGCAGATGTTTCGTTCATAGACGGCTCTAAACTGGCATTACCGTACTATAATACCGTAAAATCCCGCGCCGGTCCTGTCAATGTGGCCATGACGCACAATCCGGGCCGGGGAGAACGTTTCACGATCTCAATCGACGCAGGTTGACGCATGGCTCACAAAGGGGTACTCTGGTACCGTAATACCGCAATACCCTGCTCCGGATCGTACGGAGGCAGGGGGAATCCATGGGTGACATCCGGCCGGGAGACCACATCAAGATGACCGATACCAGCAAAATCCACTCATCGGACGCAGTGAGTCACACATTGGTATCCGAAGAGGTGAGCGCCGGGATCAGCCGGGGTGTTCTCTACGAGAAGCGCCCGGCGCGCGATCGCGACGGCAAACCGGTCTCCGGCCTGTACAACGCATGGATCACGCTCGACAACCCGAGCCAGCTCAATTCCTACACGACGGAGATGGTCAAGGGAGTGATCCTGGCCTTCCGGGCCGCCAGCGCCGCGCGCGATGTGGTGGCTGTGGTATTCACCGGATCCGGCGACAAGGCATTCTGCACCGGCGGCAACACCAAGGAGTATGCCGAGTACTACGCCGGCCGGCCACCGGAATATCGCGCTTACATGCGGCTGTTCAACGACATGGTGAGCTCGATTCTCGGCTGCGACAAACCGGTCATCTGCCGCGTCAACGGCATGCGCATCGGCGGCGGTCAGGAAATCGGCATGGCCTGCGATTTCAGCATCGCGCAGGATCTGGCGCGCTTCGGCCAGGCGGGCCCGAAGCACGGCTCGGCCCCGATCGGCGGCAGCACCGACTTTCTGCCCGTCCTCGTGGGCGTCGAGCGGGCGATGGCCGCCGGTGTGCTGTGCGAGCCGTTCTCCGCGCACGAAGCGTACGCCATCGGCATGCTCACCGACATCGTTCCGGCGCTCAAGATCGACGGCGAATTCATCGCCAACCCGCTGGTCAACACCCAGCGGACTCACGACCAGTACGGGCGCATCGTGTTCGGCAAGACCAAGGACACCTCGGAGCTCGGCGCCGCCCGGGCGCTGCTCGCGCGGGGCAGCGTCGATCTGTCGCTGCTCGATCGGAAAATCGATGAGTTGTGCACCAAGCTGCTGTACATGTTCCCGGACTGCACGACCAAGACGCTCGAGGAGCTGCGCAAGCCGAAGCTCGATTCCTGGAACAGGAACAAGGAAAACTCGCGCGCCTGGCTCGCGCTCAACATGGTGACCGAGGCACGCGCCGGATTCCGCGCCTTCAACGAGGGCACCAAGGAAACCGGCCGGGAGATCGACTTCATCGGCCTGCGGCAGGCGCTTGCCGCCAATGCACCCTGGGACGACGCCCTGACCCAGAGCATTCAGCCGGGAGCCCGCCGGGCATGAGTGCGCCGCTCGAAGTGCATTTCGAGGCCGGCGAGCGGCTGATGCGGCTGCATCTGGCGCGCCCGAAGGCGAACCTGATCGACGCCGAGATGATCGCGGCGCTCGAGGCGGCGTTCGCGCGCCCCGTGCCCGCCGCCCTCAGCGCGATTCTGATCGATGCCGAAGGGCCGAGCTTCAGCTTCGGCGCGAGCGTCGCGGAGCATCTGCCCGACCAGTGCGCCGCGATGTTGACCGCGCTGCATCGCCTGATCGGGAAGATGGTCTCATCAGACGTGCCCGTACTGGTCGCGGCGCACGGCAAGTGCCTCGGCGCCGGTCTCGAGCTCGCCCTGTCCGGCCACCTGCTGTTCGTCGCGCCCGATGCGGAGCTCGGCCAGCCGGAGATCCGGCTCGGGGTGTTTGCACCGGCCGCTTCCTGCCTGCTGCCTGAGCTGATCGGCCCGTCTCGCGCGACCGATCTGCTGCTCTCGGGCCGCACCCTCTCAGGGCAGGAGGCCGCGGCCATCGGCTTGGCGCATCAGGCGCACAACAGGCCCGCAGACGCCGCCCGCGCCTATGCCACCGAACACCTGCTGCCAAAAAGCGCGAGCTCGCTGCGCTACGCCGTGCGGGCAGCAAGACACGATTTCACGACGCGGATCAAGACGCGCCTCGCCCAGGTCGAGCGGCTCTACCTGGACGGGCTGATGAACAGCCGCGACGCAACCGAAGGTTTAGAGGCGTTTCTCGCCAAGAGGCCACCCC
>JAJYTX010000504.1 GCA_021792815.1 Pseudomonadota bacterium | reverse complement strand
GCAGTGTGTAAAAAAATAAATGGGCATTACAATGGGATAGGTATCCATCCGGTCTGAGCCGCCTGCCGTTGCTGTGGCAGGGCGTCCATAACGACGTTCATATGAGCGTCATTATGGACGGGACGGATGGAGATCATCACGGGGGTTGAGCGCCGGCGCCGCTGGCGGGATGAGGACAAGCTTTGGATTGTGGCGGAGGCGGAGGCGCCTGGTGCGGTATTGGCGGCGGTTGCGCGCCGGCACGAGGTGAGCCGGGGGCAGTTGTTCCAATGGCGCAGGCAGGTTCGGCGCGGGGAGCTGGCTGCCGCGCCGATCGTGCCGGAATTCATGCCGGTGCGGGTGATGGCGCCTCCGGCGATTGCGGCGCCTTGTGTCGAGAAACGGGCGGCAGCGGCGCCCGGCGCCGGACATGAGGCGGCCTCTCGCCTGCAGTCGCCTCCTTCGTCACCAGGACGGATTGAGATTGTGCTGCCGGACGGGACATGCGTGCGGGTTGATGACGGCGTTGGTCTGACGGCGCTGCGCCGCGTGATGACGGTGGTGCGGGCATGATCCCGGTTGCCTCTGGCGTGCGGATCTGGCTGGCCTCTGGGCACACTGACATGCGCCGCGGCATGCGAGGGCTGGCGCTGCAGGTACAGGAGGGGCTCGGTCGTGATCCCTTCGTTGGCGACATCTATGTTTTTCGTGGACGCACGGGTTCGCTGATCAAGGCGATCTGGCATGATGGCATCGGCTTATCCCTTTATGCGAAGCGGCTGGATCGAGGGCGATTCGTATGGCCGCAAACGGTGGATGGAGTAGTTTCGCTGACGGTGGGGCAGATGGGTTATCTTCTCGAGGCGATCGACTGGCGAAATCCGCAACAGACATGGCGGCCGCAATCCGCGGGATAGTCTGATAAAAATCGAGGGGTTGAGCAGAAAGATGTAGCGAAACCCCGGCATTCGTGATTCCATCAGGACATGGATGCTGATCCTTCGGCCCTGCCGGACGACATCGCGGCACTGAAAGCGATTATTCGCGTGGCGACCGCGAGGGCCGATGCGGCGGAAGCGGATGCTGCCGCTGCCCGCGCCGCGCAGTCTGATGTCGAGGCGTATATCGCGCATCTGAAGCTGCAGATCGAGAAGCTCAAGCGGGCCCTCTACGGCCCCAAGGCCGAGCGTACGGCGCGCCTGCTCGACCAGATGGAGCTGGAACTCGAGGAACTCGAGGCTACCGCGACCGAGGATGAACTGCGTGCCGAGCAGGAGGCCGCGACGGCCAGGACCATGCAGGTGGCCGGCTTCACCCGCAAGCGTCCGTCACGCCAGCCTTTCCCCGAGAACCTGCCGCGCGAGCGGGTGGTCATGCCAGGCCCGACCCAGTGCTTTTGCTGCGGGGGATCGCGGCTGTCCAAGCTCGGCGAGACGGTGACAGAGACGCTGGAGGTCATCCCCCGCCGGCACAAGGTGATCCAGTACGTCCGCGAAAAGTTCACCTGCCGCGACTGCGAGACGATTAGCCAGGAACCGGCACCGTTCCACGTCATCCCGCGCGCTTTTGCCGGCCCCAGCCTGCTGGCGATGATCGCCTACGACAAGTATGGCCAGCACCAGCCACTGAACCGCCAATCTGAACGATTTGCGCTGGAAGGCATCCCCCTGAGTGTCTCGACCCTGGCCGATCTGATCGGTGCGGCGTGCGTGGCGCTGGAGCCGGCCTTCAAGCACATCGAGGCGGTGCTGTTCTCGGCGGAGCGTATTCATGGCGACGACACCACCGTGCCGGTGATGGCGCGGGGACAGACCGATATCGCCAGGACCTGGGTCTATGTACGCGATGATCGGCCATTCGGCGGTGCCGGGCCACCTTGTGCCGTGTTCTACTACTCGCGGGATCGAGCCGGCATTCATCCACAGACCCATCTCACCGGGTATAGCGGCATCTTCCAGGCCGATGCGTTCAGCGGATACAACAAGCTCTATGAGCCGGCCCGGTCCCCCGGTCCGATCATCGAAGCCGCCTGCTGGTCACACGGGCGCCGGAAATTCTTCGAACTGGCGGATCTGGCCCGGAACGCGAAGCGCAAGGCCCAGGGGAAGACACCTGCCTTCGTCGCCCCGATGGCCCTGGCCGCCGTGCAGCGGATCGACGCGCTGTTCGAGGTCGAGCGCGCCATCAACGGCAAATCACCTGCCGAGCGCCTCGCCGCGCGCCAGGAGCACAGCGCCCCGCTGGTCGCCGACCTTGGAACCTGGATGCGCGCCAAGCGCGCCAAGCTCTCGCGCCACAACGACATTGCCAAGGCGATGGACTACATGCTCAACCGCTGGACCGCCTTCACCCGGTTCCTCGCCGATGGGCGGATCTGCCTGTCGAACAATGCAGCCGAACGGGCGCTGCGGACCCTGGCTTTGGGCAGACGCTCATGGCTGTTCGCCGGTTCCGATCGCGGCGGTCAACGGGCCGCCATGATGTACAGCCTGGTCACCACGGCAAAGATGAACAACGTCGACCCGCAGGCATGGCTCGCCGACATCCTCGCGCGCATCGCCAATCATCCGGCACATAGGCTTGACGAGCTGATGCCCTGGAACTGGACGCCGCCAGCACAGGCCACCCCGGTGAACCAACAAGCCGCCTGATCAACGCGCCACGGCGCCAAGGTCAACCTCATCATCGCGCCGCGGTCCCGGCCGGATGGATACCAATGGGATAGGGGCCGTTTCTGATTTTAGGCACCACAAAAATTCAGATGGCTGTGTTAGCGGCTTTGGTTGATGGCATCTCCTGGAAGACGGGTGGCAGGCTCA
>JAJYTX010000503.1 GCA_021792815.1 Pseudomonadota bacterium | reverse complement strand
TGCCCTGGGTACCCTGTCCCCAGACATGCTTCGCGCCCCAGTACCAGCCTTCCCAGCTGTCCGGGTTGCGCACCTGCAGCGTGAAGCCGCCCATGTGATCGAGCAGCAGCCCGGGCTGGCCGTGCGGGGTGTTGATGGTCTTGCACTCGCCGTGGCCATCGCCCTGCATCAGGATGGCGTTGACGCCGTACTTGGCATGGATGCGCCTGATCTCGTCGGCGATGACCGTGGTCACCTCGTCCCACGAGGCGCGGCGGAACTTGCTCTTGCCGCGGTTCTGCGGATTGCGCTCGCCGTGCGGATCCCAATCGACGCGGATCAGCGGGTACTTGATGCGGTTCGGTGAATAGACCCGCTTCTTGTACGCCAGCGAATACGGCGACGGCATCGACTTCCATTGGGGCTCGAGCACCTTGCCGTCCTTCTCGATCTTCCAGGTGCGGATCTTGTTGCGGTCATACTTGTCGTCGAAGCGGAACGGCCGCACGCGCAGCACCTTGCCGTTCTTCACATCGATCATGCCTTCGGCGCCGCCGCCATAGAACCCGCCCAATCCCAGCGAACGGTAGACCGTCTTGTCGCCTTTTGTTTCGCCCATCGTCGATCTCCGTGATGTCTGAACTGTAACTCTAACCTGCCGCGCGGATGGATCCGCTGAAGCTGCAACCCATCTCCCGCGAAATATCAGCCGCCGCGCGCGTCAATTCGTAGCCGAGCTTCTCCAGGCGCTTGCTCAGCACGATCTCCGGCGTCTCGGAAATGCTCAGTGCCCCGACCAGTCGGTGATTGCGGCCGTAGATGGGCGCGCCGAGCGCGGCCAGGCCGGGGATCATTTCCTCGCGCGCGATCGAGTAGCCGCGCTCGCGTGTCTGCTCGATGTCCCTGCGCAGCGCGGCGCGGTCCGTGATCGTGTTTCGGGTGATCGCCACCAGCTCGACGCTGCGCAGGTATTCGTCCAGCTCCGCCGGCGCCAGGTTGGCCAGCATCGCCTTGCCCAGACCCGAGCCATAGGCCGGGGTGCGCGGACCGATCTGATGCGAGAGGTAGTCCTCCGAGCGCGGTACCGCGAGGTGGGTGATCAGCACCGAACCGTTGTCGAGGATGCCGATGCGCGCGGTGAGTCCGGTGCGGGCCGCGAGATTCTGCGCCTGGCGCGCCCCCTTGACGTTGATTTCCAGATTTCCCACGTAGATCATGCCGAGTTCGAACAGCCGGGGCCCGATGCCGTATTTGCGGCTGTCCGGATCCTGCTGCAGGAAACCCTGCTGCTCAAGCGTCGTCACCAGGCCCCAGGTCGTCGCCTTGTTCAGACCCAGGGCGGCGGCAATCTCGGTCACGCCGAGACGCTGCGGCGACGTGCAGAACAGCGAAATGATGTCGGTGGCGCGCTGGACCGACTGGATGTTCATGGCCGTGCGCGCCGTTTCGTGTGCGAGACGGGCGCCGCGCGGCGCATGGGTCCGCCAGGGCACGCCGGCCGGGCCGCAGCCGCTCTCATCGTGACGCTGCCCATGCCGCAACCTCCGCCAGCGCCGCAATCGCCGTGTCGATTTCCTCTTCGGTGTTGAATGCACCGATGGAGAAACGCACGGTGCCGCGCCGCGCCGCCGTACCGAGCCGCTTGTGCACCAGCGGCGCGCACTGCAGACCGGTGCGCGTCGCGATGTCGTGCTTCACGTCGAGTCTGAGACCCGCGTCGCCCGCGTCAAGCTCACCCACGTTGAGCGAGATGGTGGACAGGTGATTCTCCAGGCTGTCGCAGCAATAGAGGCGGATGCCCGGGATTTCGCGCGCCCCCGCGACGAGACGCCGCGCCAGCCGCATCTCGCGCGCATGGATGTTGGCGACCCCCTCGGCCTGCAGCCACTCCTGCCCGGCCCAGAGCGCCGCCACCCCCAGCATGTTGGTGGTGCCGTATTCGAGCCGCCAGGGATATTCGGCGAGCTGATAGGGATATTCCGAGTTGACGCCGGTGCCGCCGGCGCGCACCTGTCGGATCTGCAGATGCTTGCGCACGCACAGACCGCCGATGCCGGTGGCGCCCATCAGCGCCTTGTGTCCGGTGAAGGCGAGCACGTCGACGCTCATCGCCTTCATGTCGATCGGCACCACACCGGCGGTCTGTGACACATCGAGCGCGAAGGGGATGCCGTGCTCGCGGCAGACGCGACCGATCTGCGCCACCGGCTGCACGGTACCGATCACATTGGAGCCATGATTGACGATGACGAGTCGCGTGTTCGGCCGGATGGCGCGCGCGATGTCGCCCGGGTCGACGAAACCGGCACCGTCGAACGGCACGAACGTGGCCTGCACGCCGCCGTCACGCACCAGGTGATTGATCGGACGGATCACCGAGTTGTGCTCGAGCTCGGTGGTGACCACGTGATCGCCGGCGGACAGCAGCCCGGGGATGATGAGGTTCAGCGCGTCGGTGGCGTTGTAGCCGAAGCACAGCCGCTCGGGCGCGTCCTCATCGCCACCGAAAAACCGCGTCAGGCGCAGGCGCAGATCATCGAGCAGCCTGCCGGCCTCGATACCCAGCTCGTGGCCGCTGCGCCCCGGACTGACGCCGGTGGTGCGGTAGAAATCGGTCATGAACCGGTAGACGCTCTCCGGCTTCGGCCAGGCGGTCGAGGCGTTGTCGAAGTAGATCAGCTTCTGTTGCGCGTCCATCCGGCTCAGCGCCCCTCGTCCGCCAGGCTTTCGGGCAGGAACGGCAGGAGTTTCAGGGCGAACAGGGTGATCAGCAGCGCCAGCGCGACGCCGCCCACGCCCAGGGCGCACTCCGGCAGGCTCGGCACG
>JAJYTX010000502.1 GCA_021792815.1 Pseudomonadota bacterium | reverse complement strand
GGACCGAATCTCTCGCAGGACGAACGCATCGCCTGCCTGCAGGCCGGCCCCGAAATGGCCTCGCTCAACATGGGTACGATGATGCGTACCTCGGGCAAGTATGCCGGGGTGCCGTGGTCGAACATGCCGCACGAGATCGAACAGTACGTCGGGCGCATGAACGAACTCGGCGTGAAGCCCGAGATGGAAGTGTATTCCCACGCGATGCTGCGCGATGTCAACAACCTGATCGACAAGGGCCTGGTGAAGAAGCCCTATTACATCGATCTCGTGCTCGGCATGCGCTATCAGGGCGCCTGTGACGCGACGCCGAAGATGCTGCTGTCGTTGATCGACATGCTGCCCGCCGACGCCTATTTCAATTGCGCGGCGGTCGGTCCGGCCCAGCTGCCGCTGACGACGCTGGCGATGCTGATGGGCGGCTGCGTGCGCGTCGGCCTCGAAGACAACGCCTATTATCGCAAGGGAGAGCTGGCGACCAATGCGCAGCTCGTGGCGCGTGCCGTGCGCATCGCTCGTGAGCTCGGCAAAGAGCCGGCGACACCGGATGAAGCCCGGCAGATTCTCGGCCTGGCGCCACTGAAGCCCAAGGCAGGCTGAAGCGTGTTGAGTCCGCGCCGTCGTGGTGTTGCGACATTGCGCGGCGTTTGCGGGACACTGCGGCCGGGATCCGAACGTCTTCGGTTTCCGTAGGCGGAGGAGCCAAGGCCGGCAACCGTCCCATCCGGATCGCCCCGGGGCTCGCTTGGGGCGTTGGCTGCGCCGAGCCGGCCCGGCGAGCGGTCGCTCCAGAACGTTCGATCCCCGTGGCGGCTTGAATCGGCGCGGCGAAATGTGTGACAATTGTCATGCAGGTCGCGGCCGGACGGTTGGCCCCGGGCGCGCGATTCGTCTGGAGGCCGATGTGCGCGGGGTCGACTGAGCACGGATTCGCGGGCATTCCGAGCCTGCGCCTCACGCTTCGCCAGCTGCCGCAATTCCAGTCGCCGACCAGTGGATCCGAACCCGGCAAACAGCCCGGAGCAACTGCTCCTCGACAAGGAAAAGGCGCTGCAGAGCGCCCTGACCCGATGTCACGGCGCTCTGATCCAGACCGTCTATGCGATCAGCGCCGTGGAGGCCCACCACGATCCGTACACCGGCAAGCACCAGCGGTCGGTGGGCGCGCTGTCCTTTGCGATTGGCCGCACGCTGGGACTGGAGATCGGACGGCTCGAGGGACTGTACCTGGGCGCGATGCTGCACGACGTGGGCAAGGTCGCGATTCCGAAGGAAGTGCTGATGAAACCCAGCAGTCTCACCCCGGAGGAGTACGCGCTCGTCAAGACACATACGCGAACTGGGCCGGAAATTCTCGCCGGCATCAGTCTGCCGTGGCCGCTCGGCACCATCGTCGCGCAGCATCATGAGCGGCTCGACGGTTCGGGATATCCGCAGGGGCTGCGCGCCGAGGCGATCTGCCTGGAGGCGCGCATCGTCGCGGTGGCCGACGTTTTCGATGCGATCTGTGAGCGGCGTCCGTACCGGCAGGCCTCCGGAGTCCGTGTGGCGCTCGAGGAGCTCGACCGCGCAGCGGGCCGAACCCTGGATGCGGCGGTGGTCGGCGCGCTGAAGGCGACGGTGACGGGGGAGGAGCAGGATCTTCCGGAGCTGTTGAGCCGGCTGCAGGCCGAGGTGCCCGAGGCGGATTTCGTCGCCGAGTTCGCCGCGCGCCCCGGGGCGGGCTGAAGCACCCGCCCGGCGCCCTTCCTCGGGCGGCGGGTCGGGAACGCGGCGTGTTTCCCCGCTAGTGGCGGTTATTGAAACGGAACATGCCGAGCAGATCTCCGATCGCCGGCTGGTTGAGCGGCACGTAGGGATCGGCCGGGGAAGCGATGGGGTTGGGCAGATTGTCGCGGCTGTACGGCGAGATGCGCTGGTGGATCAGCCAGTTGGCCTCGACAAACTTGTCGAACGACACGTGGTCGTAGTATGTGTGCACGACGCGTCCGCCGCGTGAGTAACGCGATACCACGATGAGCGGCACGCGGGTGCCGTCTCCGAAGAAATCGATCGGCTGCACGTAGCCCTCGTCCCAGAAGCCGCCGCCCTCGTCCATGGTGATCATGATCGCCGTGTCTTTCCAGAGCGCGGGTCGGGAACGCACCATATCCACGATCTTGCGGATGAACCCTTCCAGCAGGTCCACCTTGGAAGAGGCCGGATGCCCGTCGAGCAGCTCATCGGGCTTGACGAACGACACGTCGGGCAGCGTGCCGCGGCGGATGTCGGCATAGAGGTCGTGGATCCCGGCGTTGTTCGCCCGCAGCGCCGGGTTGGTCATGATCTGGGCGGAATAGAGGAATGGATCGCAGATGCGGCAGAAACGCCCGAGGTGCCGGCGCAGATGCCCGCCGTCCCAGCCCTCGCCGTAGTATTTCCAGGTGACGTGATGGCGGCTCATGAGCAGCCCGAGGTTGTCCTGGCGGGTCGGTGGAACGGTGAAGCGGTCGGGTCCGAGGGGTGCCGGCGTGCCGTCGCCGTGGTAGCCCGGCTCGTAGTTGTTCACCAGGTAATAGGCATCGGGCCGACAGTCGCCGTGGTTGAACACCTTGTAGGGCAGGGCCGCCAGATAGCGGTCCACCGGCGCCACGCCGGGCTGGTTCGGATCGGCGCAGTCGGTGTAGGAGCCTCCGTGGTAGCCGTCCTGCAGGTACCAGTTGTTGGTGCCGGGCTGCGGGTTGGGGTTCTCGATCTGCTTTGCCGGCGGCCGGGCCGGCAGACCCCGGGAGTTCGCGTAGTAGATGAGCGTGCCGTAGCCGAGCAT
>JAJYTX010000501.1 GCA_021792815.1 Pseudomonadota bacterium | reverse complement strand
TCGCCTGCGACGATACCGACCGAGATGGCGGCGACCTGGCCGTGCAGTGGGTTGGTGGCGATCGCCCTGCGCCGCAGCAGCAACCGGCAGGCCTGGGCGAGCGCGACATAGCCGCCGGTGATGGAAGCGGTGCGCGTGCCCCCGTCGGCCTGCAGGACATCGCAGTCCACGGTGACGGTCCGCTCGCCGAGCGCCCTGAGATCGGTGACCGCCCGCAATGAGCGGCCGATGAGGCGCTGGATCTCGAGAGTGCGGCCAGACTGCCTGCCGCGGGCCGCTTCTCTGGCCGACCGGGTGTGCGTGGAGCGGGGCAGCATGCCGTATTCGGCGGTCACCCACCCCTGTCCTTTACCGCGCAGGAAAGCCGGCACCGTGTCCTCGACACTCGCGGTGCACAGCACCTGGGTGTCGCCAAATTCGGCGAGCACGGCGCCTTCGGCATGCCTGGCGAAGCGGCGCGTGAAGGTCACGGACCGCATCTGGTCGGCGGAGCGTCCACTCGGTCGGGTCATAGGTCTCTTTCGCGTCTCGGTCAATTCTCACCCAGCCACCGCAGGGCGGCGGCGGAGGTATTGTCGCTCCCGGCGCCGCCGCGTTTCACCGCGTGGCGCGCCAGTTCCAGCACCGTCTGGCGCAGCGGCGTGCCCAAGCCCAGCGCCGCGGCCAGCTCCGTGTCCGGGATCGCGCTCCACAGGCCATCGCTGCACACGAGCAAGGCGTCGCCGGGCTCCAGCCCCTGGCGCCGGGTGATGGCCATGTCCGGCAGGATCGGGATCCCGCCGAGGCAGCACTCCACGTAGTTGCGCATCGGATGAGCCTGCGCCTGCTCGGCGGTGATGAGCCCCTCGCGCAACAGCCCTTCCACGTGGCTATGGTCGCGGCTGCGCCCGACGATCGCGCCGCCCCGCACGTGGTAGATCCGGCTGTCCCCGACATGCGCCCACCAAGAAGCCCCCTGCTGCACGAGGCACAGCGCGCACGTGGCGCGCGGCCGCTGGTCGATCGGCAGGGATACCCCGAGATTGACCACTTCCTCGTGTGCGCGCCCCAGGATCAGGTGCAGGAAACCCATGGGATCGAACAGCGGCTGCGGCGCGCGCCTGAAGGCATCCAGCACGATCTGTCGCGTCAGTTCGGCAGCACGCGCCCCATTGGCGTATCCGCCCATGCCGTCCGCGATGAACAGCAGCGCCGCGTGCTCGGCCACCACGACAGCGACCCGATCCTGGTTCTCTGCGCGTCCGCCGAGGAGGCTGACGTCGCCGTAGTCGATGCGCAAAGGAGATCCGCGCAAGTGTTAAGCTTCGGGGCCCGCTTTATAGCATTCCAGGACGCCCCCGGCGTAGCGTATTCCAGTGATCTCGAGCATGACAGGCTTCGCGCGTCGCGAGCTTTCGGGCCCTTGGGGAACGCTCGTCTGCGAGCTGCGCAGCGTCAATCACCGGTTTCTGGAGGCGGGTTTCCGCCTGCCCGAGGATCTGCGCTCGCTGGAAGGCGAGCTCAGGGCGCGCCTGGCGCGCGACGTCCGCCGCGGCAAGATCGACTGCACCCTCTCCTATCGGGCCGCGCAAGGTTCGGCGGCCAGCCTGGCGGTCGATCCGCAGGTGCTCGAGCGCCTGACGGCCCGGCTGGACGAGCTGCAACGCGTCATCCCGGTCGGCACGGTCAATCTGCTCGAGGTGCTGCGCTGGCCGGGCGTGCTGCAGGACCTCACCCCGGGCGGGGAGGAGCTGCTGGCCGCGGCCCGCTCGCTGTTCGATGGCGCGACCGACGATCTCAAGGCGGCCCGGGCGCGCGAGGGCGAGAAGCTCGGCGAGGTGCTCGAGCAGCGCTGCACCGGCCTCGAGGCACTCGTCAAACAGGTGCGGCAGCGACTGCCGGAAATTCAGGCGCGGCTGACCGCCCGGGTGAGCGAGCGGGTCAAGGAGCTCGCCTCGGCAGCCGATCCGGACCGGCTGGAGCAGGAAATCGCCCTGCTGCTGCAACGCCTCGACGTGGACGAGGAGCTCGAGCGGCTGACCGGCCACATCGCGGAGGTCCGCCGGGTACTCGGCGCCGGCGAGCCCGCCGGCCGGCGGCTCGACTTTCTCATGCAGGAGCTCAACCGCGAGGCCAACACCCTGTCCTCCAAATCCCAGGACCTCGAAACCACCCGTACGGCGGTCGACATGAAGGTCATCATCGAGCAGATGCGCGAGCAGGTGCAGAACGCCGAATAGCGTCCAGGGGGTGGAGGCGTCGGAAGCGCGCTCGATCCGACTGACCTCCCGCCCGGCATCGGCCACCCGGTTGACCTCGGCGCCGATCAGCAGAAAGGCGACCGCCCTCGATCACCTGGCGGAAGGTCGCGGTTCCGATTGACCTCCCAGCAGCCCATCAGCCGCTGTCGGAATCCGGTTCGACGCCGTAGGGCGCGGCGGGCTCGGCGACTTTGAGCAGGTCCTCCGGCATGCTTGAACCGTCGGCCAATCGACTCCGTACAAAGTCCTCCAGCGCCTTGTCTGTGAAGTACACATAGCATCCCTTCATCCCGCGCGTCATCAGCGTTCGATACGTGTTCTTGACGATCAGTCCGGCTTTTCGCTCTGCCTCCGCCGGATTGGCCTTCAGCAGGCTCTTGTACCCGCTCAGCGACTTATCATGTGGAGATCGCATCCCGGGCTGCGCAACCACGCGGCCGCCTCGGAACACCAGATCCGGCCCAACGATCACTCCGATGTAATCGACTTCCAAGCCCTGGCAGGTGTGTATGCAGCCGATCTCGGGCACGGACTCCTGGGCAACCATCCACAGGCCGCCGTCTTTCGT
>JAJYTX010000500.1 GCA_021792815.1 Pseudomonadota bacterium | reverse complement strand
CAGGAGTTGCACGCCCAGCAGGAGGCGCTGGCGGCGGCATTCGCGAGCATCGATCCGCCCAGGACCCCGCAGGACCTCGCGCTCAGCGACGAGCCGCTGCGTCTCGCGCGCGCGGCGATCGAGAGCGCGTTCGATGCGCGCCACGGGGGCTACACCGGCGCACCGAAGTTTCCGCACCCCGGCTCGATCGATCGGCTGCTGCGCCATTGGCACGCCAGCGCCGCCAGCGCGCAGCCGGACCTGCAGGCGCTGTACATGGCGGGATTGACCCTGCACCGGATGGCCGGGGGCGGCCTCTACGATCAGCTGGCGGGGGGGTTCTGCCGCTACTCGGTCGATGAGCGGTGGATGATCCCTCACTTCGAGAAGATGCTCTATGACAACGCGTGGCTGCTTGCCGTTTACGCGGAGGCGTACGTGGCGAGCGGTGATGCCTTCTATGCCCGCGTGGCCAGCGAAACCGCCGAGTGGATCGAGCGCGAGATGCAATCGGTCGAGGGCGGCTATTACTCCAGCCTGGATGCGGACTCGGCCGGACAGGAAGGCCGGTTCTACGTCTGGGACCGTGAAGAGGTCGTCTCGGTGCTGTCGGGCGAGGAATACGCCGTGTTTGCGCCCCGCTATGGGCTCGACCTTGCGCCGAATTTCGAGCAGGCCTGGCACCTGCACCTGGCGTGTCCAATCGAGGATCTCGCGCAGCGGCTGCAGCTGCCGGCCGAGCGCGTCGAGACGCTGCTCGCAAGCGCACGCGACAGGCTCCTCGAGGTACGCGAGCGCCGCCAGCGGCCCGGCCGGGACGACAAAGTCCTCTGCGCCTGGAATGGCCTCGCCATCCGCGGCATGGCGATGGCGGCGCGTGCGCTGGCCTGCGACGGTCTCGGCACCTCTGCCGAGCGCGCACTGCGCTTCGCGCAGCGCATGCTCTGGCGCGACGGCAGACTGCTGGCCACCGCGTGCGATGGCCGGGCGCACCTCAACGCCTATCTGGACGATTATGTCTTTCTCGCCGATGGCATCCTCGAGCTGCAGCAGCTGAGGTTTGACGCCGAGGAACTCGCGTTCGCGCGCGAGCTGATGGAAGTCGTGCTGCGCCATTTCGCCGCGGCCGAGGGTGGATTCTTCTTCACCGCCGACGATCACGAGGCGCTGCTGCACCGGCTGAAGATTTTTGCCGACGATGCGATCCCCGCCGGCAGTGCCGTGGCGGTCCGGGTGCTGCTGCGCCTGGGATACCTGCTCGGAGAGAGCCGCTACCTCGAGGCCGCCGAGCGAACGGTGCGCGCGGCGTGGCCGGCGCTCGAGCAACACCCGCAGGCGCACATGACGATGCTGACGGCGCTCGATGAGCTGCTGCATCCCCCCGAGATCGTCATTCTGCGCGGTGAGGCGCCGGTGATCGAGGCGTGGGCGCGAGAGCTCGCCCGGCTGTACGCTCCGCGCCGGATGGTGCTCGCCATCCCGGTCGATGCGCCCGGTCTGCCGCCGGCGCTGGCGCAGAAGACGCCGCGGGGGCTGGCGGCGGCGTATGTCTGTCGCGGCAGTGTCTGCCTGGAGCCCATCGATGCGTTCGGCGAGCTCATCGAGGCATTGCGAACGCCGTCCGTCGGAGCGCTTTCCTGAGGAAGTGCCTGCGGGCTGCCCGGCCGCGGCCTGCCGGGTGGCAAACCGCTCCCGGGATCGCGCCTGTGTCCGCCATCAGGCGAGCAGCTCCACGGCCCCGCCGATCGCGGCCGTATTGACGGTGAGCGTGCGCTCGGTGGCGAAGCGCGGCAGGTAGTGTGGGCCGCCCGCCTTGGGGCCGGTCCCGGAAAGACCCTGGCCGCCAAAGGGCTGCACGCCGACCACCGCGCCGATCATGTTGCGATTGACGTAGGTGTTGCCGGCCGGCAGCGATCGGATCAGCTGCTCGGCCAGGCTCTCGAGCCGGCTGTGCACCCCCAGGGTCAGGCCGAAGCCGGTGGCGCGGACCGCCGCGATCACCTCGTGAAGCTGATCTGCGCGGTAGCGCGCCACGTGCAGGATGGGCCCGAACTCTTCGGTCTGCAGCTGATCGAGCCCGGTGAGTTCGATCAGCTGCGGGCCGAAGTAGTACCCGCCGGCGGGACAGCCCTCGACGGGGCAGGCATACAGCAGCCGCGCTTCGCGGCGCATGCGCCCGGCGTGAGCGCGCAGCCGCCCGAGCGCCTCGGTGCTGATCACCGGGCCGACGTCGGTGGCCGGATCCGCCGGGTCGCCGAGCCGCAGGCGGCGCATCGCGCCGATCAGCATGCCGATGACCCGCGCGGCGATGTCCTCCTGCAGGTACAACACGCGCAGGGCCGAGCATCGCTGGCCGGCGCTGGTGAAGGCCGAGGCGATCACGTCGTCGACCACCTGCTCGGGCAGCGCCGTGGCATCGACGATCATGGCGTTGACGCCACCGGTCTCGGCGATGAGCGGGATGAGGGGGCCTTCGCGCTGCGCCAGCGTCCGGTTGATCGTGGCGGCCGTGCGAGTCGAGCCGGTGAAGGCCACGCCCGCGAGCGCCGGATGAGTCAGCGCGGTGGCGCCGAACCGCGCTCCGTCGGCAGGGGCAAGCTGCAGCACCTCGCGCGGCACGCCCGCCTGGTGCAGCAGCCTCGTCATGGCGTGAGCGATGAGCGGGGTGGCCGGAGCAGGCTTGGCGAGCACCGCATTGCCCGCCATCAGGGCTGCGGCGACCTGGCCCGTGAACAGGGCCAGCGGGAAGTTCCAGGGGCTGATGCACGCGAACACGCCGCGGCCCTCGAGCCACAGCAGATTGCGCTCGCCCACCGGACCGGGCAGCAC
>JAJYTX010000499.1 GCA_021792815.1 Pseudomonadota bacterium | reverse complement strand
AAAGGATGGAGCCGGCAGCGACCACGGGATTTCGGTGCCGAAGGCTGACGAAGGGCAACCGCCCGCGAGACCGGACCGGGAAACGACCGCGCGGCGCAAAATCAGCCACCGCCGGGGCGTGCAGGGGTTCATCGGCGGCTTCCAAGCTGCTAGGCTCCGAGGCATCTTCCCCTCTTTCGGATGCCTGCCGCTTTCACATGAGAACGCCCCCATGAACGAATCCATTGCCCAACCCCGTCCTGAGGCACACCCGCTCGCCGGCCGGAAGATGTCCGGCGCCTGGATGATCATGCAGGTGCTGGCGGACGAAGGGGTAGAGGCGATCTTTGGCTACAGCGGGGGCGCCATCCTGCCCACCTATGATGCCGTGTTCCTGTACAACGAGGAGCAGTCCCGGAACGGCCGCAGGCAGATCCCGCTCATCGTTCCCGCCAACGAACAGGGTGCGGCCTTCATGGCAGCCGGCTTCGCGCGGGCCACCGGCCGGGTGGGCGTGTGCATGGTCACCTCGGGGCCGGGCGCGACGAACACCGTGACTCCGGTACGCGATTCAATGGCCGACTCGGTGCCCATCGTGGTCATCTGCGGGCAGGTGGGGCGCGCCTCGATCGGCACGGATGCCTTCCAGGAGGCGCCGGTCACCGCCATCATGAGCTCTGTCGCCAAGCATGTATTTTTGGTGACCGAGCCGGAGCGGCTCGAAGCGACGATGCGCACCGCATTCGAGCTGGCCCGCACCGGCCGCCCGGGACCGGTGGTGATCGACGTGCCCAAGGACGTGCAGAACTGGGAAGGCGTCTTCCAGGGCAGCGGCACACTGCCCATTCCCGGCTACCGCCGCCGCATGAAGGAGTTGGCCGAACACGCGCTCGAGGAACGCGAAGCGGCGCGGTTTTTCGAGATGCTGGGCGAAGCGCGCCGGCCGCTGATCTACGCCGGCGGCGGCGTCATTCAAGGCGAGGCCGCCACGGAACTCACGCAGTTCGCCACCGAATTCGACATCCCCGTGGTCACCACGCTCATGGGCATCGGGGCGATCGACACCACCCACCGCCTGTCAATGCGCATGCTGGGCATGCACGGAGCGGCGTTCGCCAACTATGCCGTCGACGACTGCGACTTCCTGATCACCATGGGCGCCCGGTTCGACGATCGCGTGGCCGGAGTACCGGCAAAGTTCGCGCGCAGCGCCAAGCGGATCGTGCAGCTCGATATCGATCGCGCGGAGATCAACAAGGTCAAGCGGGTGCAGTGGAGCCACGTGGGCATGCTGCGCGAGGCGCTGCGTACGCTGATCGCCCATGGGCATCGGGCCGGATTCCGGCCGGAGTTCGCCGAGTGGCACACGGCGCTCGCCGAACTCAAGCGCCGCCACGCCATGAACTACGACCGCGATAGCCGCCTCATCCAGCCCTACTATGTGATCGAGGAAATCAACAAGGTGACCGGCGGCGAGGCGATCATCTCCACCGGCGTCGGGCAGCACCAGATGTGGGCGGCGCAATACTGCGATTTCCGCCGGCCACGGCTGTGGCTCACCTCGGGCAGCATGGGGACCATGGGATTCGGTCTGCCGGCGGCGATCGGCGCGCAGCTTGCGCATCCGGGCAAACTGGTCGTGGACATCGATGGTGACTCCAGCATCCGCATGAACCTCGGCGAACTCGAGACCGTCACCACCTACGATCTGCCCATCAAGATCGTGGTGCTCAACAACTTCGGCGACGGCATGGTCAAGCAGTGGCAGAAGCTGTTCTTCAAGGGACGGCTCTCGGCCAGCGACCGGTCTCTGCACAAGAAGGACTTCATCAAGGCCGTCCAGGCGGACGGGTTTCCCTACGCCGTGCGCCTCGACCGCAAGGAGGACGTGCCGCGGGTGGTCGCTGAATTCCTCGGCTCTCCGGGTCCGGCGTTCCTCGAGGTGATGATCGATCCCGACGCGGGCGTATACCCCATGGTAGGCCCGGGTCAGAGCTACACCGAGATGATCACCGGAGATTTCATCGCATCGCGGGGCAAGGTGGACATCAAGCCCCCGGGACCGTCGGAGATGTTCTAGGACGCCGCGAGGATCCAACCATGAAATACCTGCACACCATGGTGCGAGTGACCGACCTGACGGTCTCGCTGCGCTTTTACTGTGACGCACTCGGGCTGCGGGAGCTCTCGCGCAAAGACTTCCCGCGGGGCCGCTTTACCCTGGTATTCCTGGCCGCTCCCGGCGACGAATCAGCGCAGGTGGAGCTCACCCACAACTGGGATCCGGAGCAGTACGGCGGGGGGCGCAATTTCGGTCATCTGGCCTATGCCGTCGATGACATTTATGCGACCTGCCAGCGGCTGAAGGACCACGGCGTGGTGATCAACCGTCCGCCGCGCGACGGCCACATGGCCTTCGTGCGTTCGCCGGACGGGATCTCGATCGAACTGCTGCAACAAGGCGGGCCGCGGCCGCCCGCCGAGCCATGGAAGTCCATGCCGAACGTAGGCAACTGGTAGGCAGTCGCCGCTGCCGGCCGCTCGGCCGACGGTCCCGAGACACGGGTCAGGCGCTGCCGGCACGCGGATCGGCCCGGCCCGGCGGTGACGGCCGGTCCGATGGTGGGCGCCGCGGCGGGGTCTGTGCGTCTGCCAGCTTCCCCCCGGGCCGGAACATCAACCGATCAGGCCCCGGGCGTCCCCGGTGCACCGAGCGGTGGTGGAACTGTCATGCCGGAGGGCGCACAATGCGGTCTGTTGGAATCGCCCGATTTCACATCCAGTCCGCAACAGCGTAACGACCCGATCGAGGGGACACTCTCCATGAGT
>JAJYTX010000498.1 GCA_021792815.1 Pseudomonadota bacterium | reverse complement strand
TTGTTTATTAACAATAGCTTATGAACTGTATGCATCGACTCCCTTGGCGTCAGCGCAACACGGTGTCGGGCCGGACCGACGGTTTGCTCAGGCGCTTTAGGGGCTCTGTATTGCAAGCGCCTGATTTATCAGCCGAACACCCCCCGGCACCGCTGCGGTGCCGATTGCTGTCAGCGAGTGTCACGAATTGTCAGCTCTGGGCGGTCTGCGCAGTCCGTATTTCAAACATCCAACATAACATCTCGCTTGGCGACATAATGAAGTTACGTACAATCCACGGTGTGCATTCGGTTCACATTCTTTTTCTCGTCGCACCGCGCATCCAGTGCCGGTCCTTCATTCCGTCCGCAGCGGCACTTGTGACGCAGTTCTCACACCGCTACACTCGCGCAAATTCTCACAGGTACCGGCAGGGGCCCACGTTCCGCCCGCCGCGTCATGAAGGCCAAGACCGCCAGACCCCTGCTGCTCGTGATGCTGTTCGGCTTCCTCGCCTCGAATGGCTGGATGATCACCGAGTACGGCCCAGGCACCGGCGCAAGCGGCACGGCACCGCCCTCGGCCGCACTCGGTACGCCTCAACATGCAGTGCGCGGGGCCGCGAAAGCGCAGCGCTCCCTACTGGCGCTTCAGCCGATTAGCGATACCACCGCCGCACCCACAACGGGTGCTGAGCCTCGCGGCACGGCCGCCACCGCCCCGCAGGACTGGCTGCCGGCCATCTCCGCCCCGATGCTGGCGGCCACCGTGCCGGTGAATCCTGAGGTCACCCTGCCCAACGATCCGGCCTCGGACCTGGCATTTCCGGGCGCCACCAACCTCGACAGCGGCGGAAACTCCGCGGCGGCGCCCGCCGATCCTCCCGTCGTCGGTGCCCAACCGGCCATCGGGACGGCCTCCCCACCGATAGCCGGCGGCGAACCGCATGCGAAGGAACTGGCCGAACCCGGCTCGCTGGCGCTGCTCATTGCCGGGCTGATCGTGCTGGCAGGGCTCAGGCGGCGCGCACGCGCCGCCTGAGCCTTCCGGCTTACTTCGGCACCGGGATGGCGATACGTTCCATCAGATCGTAGAGCGTCGGGCGCGTCACGCCGAGAAGCTCCGCGGCCTTGGAGATATTCCCGCCGGTGATGGCGAGCGCCCGCTGCACCGCAGCGCCTTCGGCCTTCTGACGCACTTCGCGCAGCGGCAGAATGATCCCACCCTCTGCGGGCTGCTCGAGCGTGAGGTCCTCGGCAGTGACGAGCTTCCCCTCAGCCATGATGGCCGCCGCGTTCACCCGATTCTCCAGCTCGCGCACGTTGCCGGGCCAGCTGTGCTGCTCGATCGCCGAGATGGCATCGGGGGAGAGTTTCATCTGCGCCTTGCCGTGGCGCTTGCACGCTTCCTGCAAGAGATAATTCGCGATCAGCACCGGGTCGGAGCCGCGCTCGCGCAGCGGCGGGATGTTCACCGTCACCTCGCTGATGCGGTAGAACAGGTCCTCACGGAAGGTCTTCTCGGCAATGGCCGCCTTCAGATCCCGATGGGTCGCCGCGATAATGCGCACGTCCACCTGAATCAGCTCACGCCCGCCCACCCGCTCAATGACCCGCTCCTGCAGGAAGCGCAGGAGTTTCGCCTGCAATGGCAGCGGCATGTCGCCGATCTCATCGAGGAACAGCGTGCCGCCGTCGGCGGTCTCGATCTTGCCGCGCGTCTGCTTGACCGCGCCGGTGAACGCGCCGCGCTCGTAGCCGAACAGCTCACTCTCCAGCAAATTCTCCGGAATGGCCGCGCAGTTGATCGCCACCATGTGTGCCGCCGCGCGGGAACTCAGGCCATGCAGCGCCTGGGCGAGGCGCTCCTTGCCGGTGCCGCTCTCCCCGAGCAGCAGCACAGTGGCCTGGGTCGGGGCGAGCTTCTGCACCAGGCGGCAGATCTTGGCCATCGGCTCGCTTGCGGCAATCACCCCGTCGAGGGCGTTCGCCGGGCGGCTCTCGGCCAGCCGGCGGTTCTCGGCCTCGAGTTCATGGATGCGCCGGGCCCGGTCGATGACGAGGGTCAGCACCTGCAGATCGACGGGCTTCTGGCAGAAATCATAGGCGCCAAGGCGGATCGCACGCAGCGCGTGCTCGCGGCCTTCACGGCCCGTGACCACGATGATCTTGGTCGCCGGCGCCAGGCGCAGCAGCTCCGTGATGCAGGCGAAGCCTTCCTCGACGCCGTCCGGATCGGGCGGCAGGCCGAGATCCTGCAGCACGATGGCCGGCTCCATACGACGCGCCGCGGCGAGCGCTTCCTCGCGCGTGCTGGCGCACTCGACCTCGAATTCGTCCAACGCCCACTTCAACTGGCGCTGCAGACCCGGGTCATCCTCGACGATGAGCAATCTAGTTTTGGGGTTGGGGCTCATTCACAGCGGTTCCTTCTGGTGCGGCGAGCATCGGGGCGAGTGGCAGCCGCAGGACGAAGCGGGTACCGCGTCCCGGGGTGCTCTCAACCTCGATCGACCCGCCGCTCTTACGCACGAATTCACGCGCCTGGTAGGCCCCGATGCCGAATCCCCGCTCGCCCTTGGTGGTCTCGAACGGCCGGAACAGCCGCTCCCGGATGAACGTCGCATCCATTCCACAGCCGGTATCCGCCACCTCGATCACGCCGTGGCGACCCGCCCGACGCACCGATACGGTAACCGATCCGCTTGCGGGTGTCGCCTCCTGGGCATTACGGACGAGATGTTCGATCACCTGCAGCAGCCGCTCGCGATTCAGTACCGCCTCGGCACGCTCGCCGACCTCGAGGCGCGGTTCGGGCGCACGCCCGGCGCAGCGGCGCACCGCCTCGGCGCAGAGCTCCGCAAACTCCACCCGCTGACGC
>JAJYTX010000497.1 GCA_021792815.1 Pseudomonadota bacterium | reverse complement strand
GCAAGGCCCGCGGCTATGGTCGCTTCCGCACGATCCGGATGATCATCTTCCTCATTGCCGGCAAGCTCGACTTCTCGAGGATCAACCCTTACGCGGCGGCGTAGCCCACTCGTTTTTCAACAGAGCCGAACATTGTCTGCCCGGTGGCGGCGGCGAGGAGATCAGGCAGCCGTAGACGCGTTGGGCCTCATGCCACACCAGCGCCAGGAGAAACCCCCGCCGGCCAGGCGCAAGAGTGCGGCGGCTGCAGTGCCGGTGACGACCCGGCTGATGCTGCCAATCGCAAAGCCAGCCGGGACGAGGCCGACGATCGCGCCCAAGGCGATGCATCTCTTCTTCAATTTGTCCATGGCTCGAGACATCGCCTGATGAGCGGTACCTCTTCCTATGGTATCGGCACACGGTTGGATCCCGAGGCGATCGCGGTCACACAGTGTGGAGCACGGCGCGGCTCCGGGCGTGATCCGTTTCGGAATCGCGCTCGGGTTATCCTCGCGGGCAGAAGGCGCCGGTGCGATACGCGCAAGGGGTGAGATCGCAATCATCCCGTCCGGTTGTCGATCGGATACCTGGTCCCCGGCGAGCCGCGTGGCGCGGCCCGAGGGCGCCTCGACGGGGCGACTGACGGGATACAACGGCGTTTCGTGCTGCCGGAGTCTGCAGAGCGCAATGATGGATGCGAAATCTATCGCCGCATGCATGGCATCGAAGGCCGCCCGCCCCGGGCGCAAGCGGCTCGCATCGTCGAACGCGACCTGAAGCTGGCTGAGCGAACGCTCGCTGACTCGAATCAGGGCGATGGCGCCGACGAGGTGAGCCATGAGTCGGCCAGGTCCGGGGCTTTCGCCCCCGGCGGGACGTCTGTGGACAACAGAAGACGCCTGGGTCGGGCGGGCGTGGTTTCTACGAGTTGAATCGGCGCAAGGGGTGGCGCGGAGCGCTGCGGCGTGATGCTTGCGGCGCTGCGCGCCAGCATGCTGCTCGAGGTGCCGGGCGGCGGTTGATCTGCGCGCGACAGGCAGGGCCGCACTGGAGGGGCGTCGACACCCTCAGTGCAGCTTCACGTGCGGTTCGGTGCGCCGGGTGATGAGCCGCGCCAGCGTGTCCAGGGTCACCTTGACCGGGCCGTGCAGGGCAAGCTCGTGCATTTTGCGCAGCCAGGCGTACATCAGCCGCGCGAAGTAGCCCTCGAGCATCATGTTGCCGCCGACGAGCGCGCCCATCAGGCTGCCGACCGTGCTGTGGCGTCCCAGAGAGACCAGCGAGCCGAAGTCGCGGTAGCGATAGGGCAGCAGCGGCTTGCCGGCGAGGCGGCGGCGGATCTGCTTGAGCATATGGGCCGCCTGCTGGTGCGCGGCCTGGGCGCGTGGGGGAACGTTGCCGTCCTTGCCGAGCCACGGACACGCGGCGCAATCGCCGATGGCGAAGATGTTCTCATCCCGGGTGGTCTGCAGCGTCGGCATGACGACCAGTTGGTTGATGCGGCTGCTCTCCAGGCCGTCGAGCTCGCGCAGGAAGTCGGGCGCCTTGACGCCCGCCGCCCAGACCACGAGCTCTGCCGGGATGATCTGCCCGTCGGCGAGTCTCACACCGTCCTTCATGACCTCCGCGACGCGCGCACCGGTGCGGACTCGCACGCCGAGCTCACCGAGCAGCGTCGCCGCCGCATCGGACAGCCGCGCCGGCAGCGCCGGCAGAATGCGCTCCGAGGCCTCGATCAGATTGAGCCTGATGTCCTCGTCGGGATCGATCCGGTCGAGCCCGAACGACACCAGGTCCCGGGTGGTGTTGTGCAGCTCCGCGGCCAGCTCCACGCCCGTGGCGCCCGCCCCGATGATCGCCAGCTGCAATTGCTCGGGCCGCAGCGGCGTGCGCTGGGCGTGGGCGCGGATCAGAGAATTCACCAGACGACGGTGGAAGCGGGCGGCCGCGGCGGAGGTCTCGAGCGCGATGGCGTGCTCCTGGACGCCGGGAGTGCCGAAATCATTGGTCAGGCTGCCCACCGCGATGATCAGCATGTCGTACGTGTACACGCGCCCGGCGGTGATCTCCGCTCCCGCCTCATCGATCACCGGTGCCACGTGAATCTCGCGTCGCCCGCGATCCAGCCCGACCATCTCGCCCAGCCGGAAGCGGAAGTGGTGCCAGTGGGACTGAGCGAGATAACTGAGCTCATGGACGCTCAAGTCCATGCTGCCCGCGGCGACCTCATGCAGCAGCGGCTTCCACAGGTGGGTGCGGTTGCGGTCGATGAGCTCGACGCGCGCGCGGCCCCGCCTGCCGAACTCATCGCCGAGCATCGTGGCGAGCTCGAGCCCGCCCGCGCCGCCACCGACGATGAGGATTTTCGGGCGGCGCGCGCGGCCGCCGTTCGGAACCGGTGTCGTCCGGCTGCTGTTTGACGGTTCGGACAACTCATCTCCCCTGGACGAGTCCAAGGGGCATTAACGCACCGGGACGGGGCGGTACGCCATCCGTACGTCTGCACACACGAGCCTGAGCGTAAGGTGTGCCGGATTCGGAACATCGCCGCGCCATGACGTGCGCGGCGGGACGCGCGCCGGAGGCAGTGGGTTCGTGGTGGAGGTGGCGACGGGGAGAGGAACTCTCACGAAGGTCTTCGTGCCGTCTTCGCGTTATGTCGAAATTTCTTACATCTCGCTCCGAAATGCCACGCATCGTTGCGTTCATCGGCAGACATCATTGCCGTAACTCGCTGAAACCCAAGGAGACGGAGTACGAGAAATGTGGCTCTGTTGAAAAACGAGTGGGCTACGCCGCCGCGTAAGGGTTGATCCTCGAGAAGTCGAGCTTGCCGGCAATGAGGAAGATGATCATCCGGATCGTGCGGAAGCGACCATAGCCGCGGGCCTTG
>JAJYTX010000012.1 GCA_021792815.1 Pseudomonadota bacterium | reverse complement strand
CACTGAGACAGATGACGTCGACGTGGACGCGGACGTCCCCGCCGCGCCTCCGCCGCCGCAGCCTGCGAGCACACTCAACATGAGCGCGACACAACAGGTGATCCGGATCGACACTGCACGCATGACCTGACGACTCCTCAACTGCCCCGGGGCCCCTGCCCTCGGGTCTGGCACCGACCGCGCGGCCTCGTCCCGCAGGCACTTCGGAGGCCGCCGCAAGCCGGTGATGCAACGGGCATGCCATCACCGGAATCGTCTTTTTAATCAAATAGTTGCTTGCGCGGAAACCCGTCGCGTCGCGGCCCGCAGACCCGGCGCGTCGGTCACCGCAGACACAATGCTGATGTGCCACCGGCGATGCACGATGCAACACCCTGAATTTCGCGCGAAATCGGCACTGTCGCGGTTACGCTGCCGAACGTCGTCAGCAGGTGACGCGGAGTGTCACTGCGTGAAGCCGCGCAAGTGCCGCGCGGGCGGCGCGGCTTCCAATCCAACATAACATCCGCGCATGCGACAGAAGATGCCCGCGATGTAACAGAATGCCGCGGCAGCGCGTGCGCGCCCGCCGATCCGCCGGGCTGACGAATCTCACACTCCCGCTCCGGCGCGCCGCGCCCGACAATATGTCATGACGCAATATTGCGACGGTGCAGCAGGGCTGCTACACTTCACAACCAACAAACACGGATCCCGGCACCAGGCCACCACTCACGGGGATCCCAAGGCGTCACGCCGATGAAGGCCAAGAGCACACGGCCGCTGTTGATGGTTCTCCTGTTCGGCTTCCTGCCCACCGGCGGCTGGATGATCGTCCGCGATGGCCCCGGCACGGCAGTGCTCGTGCGCGGGAGTTGCCCGGCACCTGCGGGCGATGCGGCGCACCGGCACGGGCCCTGGCCCGGGATCCACGCCGCACCGGCGCGCACGGCAGCCTGCGCGCAGCCTTCGACCTCGAACGCCCCCGGTGCCAAGACAGCGACGCCGCACGTCCGCTCGCACCCACCCTCCTCACCCGCCGCGGCCAGTGACCCTTCGGGGGTGACCCCGATGGGCACGGGAGCGTACGCGGATGACCCGGCGGCTTCCGACCCCGGTAACGGCTTCGGGGATTTCGGCATTCCGGGATCGATGCCACTCGGCGCGGGTGCCGATTCCGGCACGCCTGGGGCAGGCGCGGGTCCGGCCTCGGTGCCGAGCCCTTTTGATTCCGGTTCCGCAGGCGGCACCACCGGGCGCCGATCCGGCGGCGGGACGGGCTCGGGCAGCGGGACGGGCTCGGGCAGCGGGACGGGCTCGGGCAGCGGGACGGGCTCGGGCAGTGGCACGGGCTCGGGCGGCGGCGGGCTGCTCGACCCGCCGGGCTCCACCGGCGGATCGCACTCCGGCCCACTGGATCCTCCCGGCGCCACGCCGCCGGTGACCGTGCCGGAACCCTCCACGCTCGCGCTGTTTCTGGCCGGGGCCGCCGCGCTCGGTCTCACCCGGCGCCGGCGGCTCGCCCGCCGCTGATTCGGCCACCCACCGCCCCCGTCCGAGCCACTGACTCCATTCCATGACGGGAGTGTCGAATTCCTTTACGCAATCGTTCATGTTCCCGGCAGATCACGCCTCAAGTCATTGAAAATAAACAATAGAGTTGTTTTGGCGCGATTATTGCTTTTCAGTCTGCAAGATCATGATGCCGATGACCGTAAGGATTCCGACATGAAAAAAGCAATCGTTCCGCTGATGACTCTGCTCGGCGCAGTGGCGGTATGGGGCGTGAGTCCCAGCGCCCGCGCACAGAACCTGCTCACCAATGGCAGCTTTGAGACGGGCTCGTTTTCGGGCTGGACCCAAAGTGGCAACACGGGTTTCACCGACGTCTCGTGCAACACCGGCTCGGCACAAAGCGGTTCCTGCTTTGTCAGCTTCGGGCCGGTCGGGAGTGACGGCATCCTGAGCCAGACGTTCTCCGATACGGCGGGCGGGACGCTCAACGTCTCGGGTTGGCTCCAGGGCAATGGGGACATCCCCAGTGATTGGTCGCTGTCGCTCGACGGGACGAGTTACGTCTCCCTCAACCCCATACCCAACGAAGGGTGGACGCGGTACAGCTTCACGGCCCCGGCGACCGGGTCGGATACGTTCTCGATCGGCTTCCGCGATGATCCTTCATACAGCGCCATGGACAACTTCTCGGTGACCGAGGGCACAAGCACGGTGCCCGAGCCCTCCACGCTCGCCCTGTTCGGGGTCGGCGCGATCGGGCTGCTGCTCGCGCTGCGGCGGCGCAGCCGCGCCCAGGGCTGATCGGCTCTCCGGAAGGACCGGACCGGCCGGGTGCGCGCAGGCGCACCCGGCCGGTTCATTTCAGGGCGCCGGCGCCGGTCCGCTCCATCAGATCGTAGAGGGTCGGCCGGGTCACGCCGAGCAGCTCCGCGGCCTTCGAGACGTTGCCGCCGGCGATGGCGAGCGCCCGCTGCACCGCGGCGGTCTCGGCTCTCTGGCGCACCTCGCGCAGCGGCAGGATCTCCGCCTCGGATTCCGGCGGCACCGCGAGCGACAGGTCCTCGGCGCTCACCAGCTTGCCCTCGGTCATGATGGCCGCGGCGTTCACTTTGTTCTCGAGCTCGCGCACGTTTCCGGGCCAGGGGTACTGCTCGATGGCGCGGATCGCTTCGGGCCCGAGCTTCAGGGACGCCTTGCCGTGGCGTTTGCAGGCCTGCTGCAGCAGGTAGTGGGCGATCAGCACCGGGTCCGAGCCGCGCTCGCGCAGCGGCGGGATCTGCACGGTCACTTCGCTGATGCGGTAGAACAGATCCTCGCGGAAGGTCTTCTCGGCGATCGCCGCCTTCAGGTCGCGATGGGTGGCGGCGATGATGCGCACGTCCACCTGGATCAGCTCCCGGCCGCCCACCCGCTCGATGACCCGCTCCTGCAGGAAGCGCAGCAGCTTCGCCTGCAGGGCGAGCGGCATGTCGCCGATCTCATCGAGAAACAGCGTGCCGCCGTCGGCGGTCTCGATCTTGCCCTTGGTCTGCTTGACCGCGCCGGTGAAGGCGCCGCGCTCGTAGCCGAACAGCTCGCTCTCGAGGAGCGTCTCGGGGATGGCCGCGCAGTTGATCGCCACCATCGGTTGCGCGGCGCGGGCGCTGCGCGCATGCAGCGCCTGGGCGAGACGCTCCTTGCCCGTGCCGCTCTCCCCGAGCAGCAGCACCGTCGCCTGGGTGGGCGCGAGCTTCTGCACGAGGCGGCAGACCTTGAGCATCGGCTCGCTGGCGGCGATGACGCCCTCGAGCGCGAGCGACGGGTCGCCCGCGAGGCGTCGGTTCTCCTCCTCCAGGTCGTGGATGCGCCGCGCGCGGTCGATGATGAGCGAGAGCACCTGCGTGTCAACCGGCTTCTGGCAGAAGTCATAGGCGCCGAGCCCGATGGCCCGCAGGGCGTGCTCGCGGCCCTCGCGCCCGGTGACCACGATGATCTTGGTGCCGGGGGCGAGGCGCAGCAGCTCCGCGATGGTCGCAAAGCCCTCCTCGACCCCGTCCGGATCGGGCGGCAGCCCCAGGTCCTGCAGCACGATCGCCGGCTCGAGGCGGCGCACGGCCGCGAGCGCCTCGGCACGGGTCGAGGCGCATTCGACCTCGTAGGTGTCGAGCGCCCACTTCAGCTGGCGCTGCAGACCCGGATCGTCCTCGACGACGAGCAGCCTAGGGGGCTTGGCGTTCAACGGGCTCTCCTTCCGTAGCGGCAGACAGTGCCGGGGCGAGCGGCAGGCGCAGGATGAACCGCGTGCCACGGCCCGGGCGGCTCTCGACCTCGATGCCGCCGCCGCACTGGCGCACGAACTCGCGTGCCTGGTAGGCGCCGATGCCGAACCCCTGCTCGCCCTTGGTGGTGTCGAAGGGCCGGAACAGCCGGTGCCGGACGAACGCCTCGTCCATGCCGCAGCCGGTGTCGCTCACCTCGAGCACCGCCTGCGCGCCGGCCTGATGGACCGATACGGTAACCGATCCCTCGGCCGGTGTCGCCTCCTGGGCATTGCGCACCAGGTGCTCGAGCACCTGCAGCAGCCGCTCGCGGTTGACG
Source organism: Pseudomonadota bacterium (assembly GCA_021792815.1). Next base: position 13,857 of record JAJYTX010000012.1, on the reverse strand, counting down.
ACCACTTCGGCGCGCTGGCGCACCTGGAGCGCCGGCACCGGCTGCCCGGGGCAGCGCCGCAGGGCTTCGGCGCACAGCTCCCCGAGCTCGACGCGGCGGGTCTGCTCGGTGACCCGGCCGCTCTTGAGCTCCTCCATGAGCCGCGTCATGCGCTTCACCGAGTGCTCGATCGTGAGGATGGCATCGTCGAAGAATTCGGGGTTGCCGCGATGGCGCGCGGCGTTCTGCACCACGAGCGCCTGCTGGGCGATCAGGTGCCGCAGGTCATGCATGAGCACCGCCGAGAGCCGGTTCATCGCCTCGAACTGGTGCGCCTCGGCGAGACGCTTGGCGGCCTGCTCGAAGGCGAGAAAGCTCGCCACCTGGCGGCCGGCGGCCCGCAGCAGATCGAGCTCCTCCCAGGAGAGGCGCACCGCGGCGAGCGGCTGGCCAATGACCACGAACCCGACCAGGGCCTCCTCGCAGATCAGCGGCACGACCAGCCACAGGCGCGGATCGGCCGTCAGCCACTGCGGCGGGCTCAACATGGGTTTGCCGCGCCCCGGGTTGCGCACCGCATCGAGGTCGCAGATCCACTCCTCACGCAGCAGGTACTCGAAGAACTCGCCGTGACCGCTCTCACGCGGCGCCGTGGGCGGGGCGAGATCCCCGCCCACGGGCGCAAAGCCGCCCTCGGCCTCCCGCAGCCACAGCCCGCCGTGCGGCGCGCTCATGAAGCCCGCCATGACCGTCGCGATGCGGTCGTAGATCGGCGTCTCGCCCCCCACCGAGAGCGCGCGGGTGAGCTTCTGCCACTCCCGGCGATAGTCGTAGCGATAGGGAAAGAAGTACTTGGCGATCGTCACCCGCGACCAGGCGCGGAATTTCTCCGACAGCGCCGCCACCGCGAGCACCAGGGCGCCAGCGGCGAGGAACAGCATCTGGCCCGCCGCGCCCCAGGAATCCCCGAGGCGGCGGATGAGATAGCTGCCGAGTGCCATGACGAGGGCATAGAGCGCCGCCCCGAGCAGCGTGGCGCTGAAGAACACGATCCGGGGCGAGAGAAAGGCGGCGGACTCCCATTCGGGAATGCGCCCGAGAGCCACGGCGAGCAGTCCGGCCACCGCGGCATTGAACAGGCCGCGATCCACCCAGAACGTCTGCGCGAAGCTGCCGCGCAGCATGGCGATCGAAAACAGGCCGAGATCCCAGGCGAAGAGCGCCCCGAGGGCGAGCCACAGGTACTTCAGCGCCCAGCGCTGGGTCGAGCGGGTGTTGCGCGCCACCTGCTCGACCAGCATCAGACCCGCGATGGCGAGGAGGAACCCGCCCCACAGCCAGTATCGGCCGATCTGCCGCGCCAGCAGCCCCGGGGCGCCTGGCAACAGCGTGCCGATGGCCCCCAGCACCACCAGCGCCACCAGCACCGCGAGGACCCGCTGGGCGATCTGCGCCACGCGCGAGGCCTGCGCCCGCCCGAGACAGCGCACCAGCACCAGCATCCAGGCGAGATCGCGCAGGTACTCCGCCGCGATGCCGAGCGCCGGGGGGAAACGCAGGCCCGCCGCCTGGACGGCGAGCACGATCGACCAGCCGACCTGGACGCCGAGGGCCGCAGCCAGTCCCGAGCCGCTGAGGCGCCGCCGCCACAGCGTCAGGGCCGCGCCGAGCAGCGCCGCGTAGGCGAGAGCCGAAAGCACATACCCCAGCATGAGCCGATCCTAATGCACCGGCCGGAAGATTGCCGGCAGGGAGCGCTCAGGTCGCACCTGCCGCTCCGGAACTCGGGATCCGCGTACCCCTCGGTCGCCGAGCCGCGTGTGCCGCCCGGGATCAGTCGGCCCGTGCACCAGGGCCCTGCTCACCCCTGCCCCAGGGCGATGTTCGGGCTGCCGGGCGGGTCTGCCCCCGGCGCATCGCGCCCGGCTCAGGGCGTGATTTCACGGATCTCATTGTTGGCGAGATCCCCCACGAATACATCGCCGGACGTGCCCGCGGCGGAACTCACGGCGACGCCGCTGGGACTGTTGAACGTGGCGGTGTTGGCCGGACCGTCCTGATGGCCCGCGGTGGTCGAGCCGGCCACCGTACTCACCAGCCCGGTGGGCGCCACCATGCGGATCTCATTGTTGAAGGAATCCGCCACGTACACGTTGCCCGCAGAATCGACCGCGACGCTGCTCGGATTATTGAACGAGGCAGCGCTTCCGGTGCCGTCGCTGTGACCCGCCGCGCCGGAGCTCGATCCCGCCAGCGTCGAGACGGTGCAGGTGCCGGCGGTGCACACGATCTTGCGAATCTGATTGTTGTAGAAGTCGGCCACATAGATAGCGCCCGAAGAGTCCACCGCCACTCCGGTCGGATAGTCGAAACTGGCCGAAGTCCCCTGACCGTTGGCATCCCCGGGAGTGGTCGATCCGGCCAGCGTTGTCACCACCCCGCCGGGCGTGATCTCGCGGATCTCGTTATTGGTGCTGTCGGCGACGTACACGTTGCCCGAGGCATCCACCGCCACTCCGATGGGTCCGTTGAATAAGGCGGCGGTCCCGGTCCCGTCGGTGTTACCCGGCGTGAGGGAGCCCGCGAAAGTGCTGACGGTCGCCGTCAACGGCGTGCAGCTGAAGGTATCCGTCGTGACATTGGACTTGATCGGCCCGGAGAAATTGGATGCCCCGGCAGTGCAGTGCTGCAGGGACGGCTGCGCCGCGACCGTCACCTGGACATCGGTGCCGTAGGGCACCGGCTGGGTAAACTGGTAGTGGGTCGCCCCGGCAGCGACCGGCAGCGTCTCGCCCCCGGAGTAGTCGAGCAGCTTCAGGCCGGCGTTGGACAGGCCGCTGATCGTACCGGAAATGGTGTAGGTGTTGACCGCGCAGGCCACCGTGACCGAGGTGACGTCAGCCGTGATTGTGCCGGTGCCGTTGCTCACCGTGCAGGTCTCTCCGGTGGGCTGCGTCAGCACCGTGACCTGGAACGATGCGCTGCTGGCAAGCGGCGTGGAGAACGTGAACGTCGTGGCGCCCGAAGATGCCGAATAATTGTCCGCGCCGTTGTCCTGCAGGACCAGCCCAGAGGCGTTGAGGCCGGTCATCTTGCCGCTCACGGTATAGGTGGACGATGGACTACCCATCGAGCTGCCGGTCGAGCTGCCGCCCCCACCACCACCGCAGGCCGCCAGGGACAGCACGGCCACCCCCAACGGGACCCACCCGACCGCGCAACGGACCGAATGCACCAGAGCAGAACCGTTCACGAATGTCTCCCCGGGACGGCTGCACCCAGCGCCCCCCCAATATGTGAAAGCCCGCCAGGCCAGTGCCCGAGGCCGGTTGCGCGGTCACGTCGGATTCTTTAACAGCGAAGATCGGTTTAACCGGCCTTCAGTCCTTCCATGAATTTAAGATCATCTATTTGGGCGTCGCCGTCCGCAACTTGTGTCACATTCTGGCAACAGAGTTCGTTCCAGCGGATCAATCCATTTGAGAAAACGTCGAATTTCTTTACATGAGAATAAGAAAAAGTCCTTTTAAATCTATACTCCATTGATTTTAAATGGATTTATTACGTGGCTCAAAAATTGCTTATCTGAACACAGAAACCTCAAATTGCTCGTGTGCGAGCTTCCGGAGTTATAGTGATGAAATTCAAATTTTCGGCAATCTGTTCGGTGGCGCTACTGGCATGCGCGGCTGCCTCAGCTCCCGCTTTTGCCGGACCACTCACGATCTGGAATTTCTGGGCACTGTCGGGACACCCAGCGCAGCCCGGCTTCAGTTTTGGAAGCACTCAGACCACCTTCTCCAACGGAGGGCTTTCGATGACGGCCCAGTCGGTGACTGAATCAGCACCCCCCAGTGGCTTGAATTGGATGCCGGGCGCCGCCGACCTGTATGCGAAGAATGGCGGCTCGGCCATGGAGCAGGGACTGGGTCTGACTGGTGACCCGGCGGGTGACAATGAGATCTACTATCCCAACGGCATCGAACTGTCGGGATTCTCGGGGCAAATCTCCGGCGTGATGATCGGCTCGATCCAGGGCAGCGCGACCAATGGAGAGACTTGGGCGGTGTGGGGTAGCAACAACGGCACCTCGTGGACCGAACTGGGCCAGGGCATGGGCGGTCTCACGGAGAATTTCCAGGCCGCCAGCCTGTTGAGCTACAGCAACATCATCGTTTCCGATCCGAGCCGCACGCCCTATACGAACTCCAATGACATCGTGCTGATGAGTGTCACCACCGTGCCGGAGCCGGGGACCCTGGCGCTCTTCGGTGCGGGCCTGCTCGGTTGCGGGCTGCTCATCGCCCGCCGCCGAGCCAAGCAGGGCTGATCCGGCTTCCGCACGCCAGCGCACGTGCAGTCGAGCCGACCCTTGTCGGCACCAGACGGCCCCACGATGGGGCCGTCTCGCTTTGTGGACCCTTAAACCCCACTCCTCGCTCCGCAGAGGCGTCGCGCCGCAACCTGGGATAGCCGTTGGGCCGGTTCCCGGATGTCGAAATCCTTGACAAAGTTCAGATGAGATCCTCGCTGATATTTATCAAGTGATTGATTTATCGTATATTTTTTTTTTGGCCCGAAACTTGCTTCCATGATCCAGGAGGGATCTGAATCACCAGCCCTTTGAGGAACCACCTGTGAGGACACACATGAACAAGAATCTGTTTCGCTCGCTCGCGCTAAGCGCTGCGCTGTCGATCGCTTCGATCGGCGCGGCATCGGCGGGCATGATCAACTTCAGCATGAATTCGATGGGCAACCCGACCCCGATGAATCAAAGTCTCGGGTCGGTCTACAGTTTTTCGGGAGGAGTGACCGCCTACGCGGGCAGCTTGCAGACGTGGAATTCGACCTGCACCGACACGGCGCCGACCCCCTGCCTGGATTACAAGTATACGAATGGAGACCCGACGGAGACGGGCCTCGGCCTGATCCCGACACCCAGTAACGAAATCAATTATCCGTACGGCATCGCGTTTACGACTTCATCGGGATACATCGGGGGCTTCTTGCTCGGCTCGGTGCAGAGCGGGGAGTCCTGGCAGGTGCTCGGCTGCACGAATGGCATCTCCCCGACAAGCTGCTCGGTGCTCGCCTCCGGCATCGGCCCGAACACTGCCAACGACACCGCGCTCGTCACCGGCCTCGGCAACTTTGGCGGCTATGTGGTCGATGTGCCCTGCCAGAATAACATCAGCAATTGCAACCCGGGCGTGGTGCCGGGCGCACCTCTGGATCCGGGCAGCACGTATGGCGGCAACAACATCCTCGTGATGTCGGCCACCACCGTGCCAGAGCCGGGCACCCTCGCGCTCTTCGCCGCGGGTCTGCTGGGCTGCCTGATCTTCGTGCGTCGCCGCGTGCGGCAGCACTGAGGGTACGTCCGACACTTCGGGCATCCTGACAGGTGTCCCACAAACGGCCCCTTCGAGGGGCCGTTTCTTTTTTGAGACGTGCACCGCGCCTCGAAACCCGCCGTCCGCTGTCGCCTTTTTTCGACTCTGGCGCGGCCCCTTTCCCCGGGGCATGCTCTGCGCCGAAGCCGTCCTGCGCTCCGTGTCAGGTCAGGCTTCGCGGCGCCCGGGGCCGCCCTCTCAACACGGTCGATCGGCGGGACAGGGGAGGATTGCGTCATGCACGTCGGGCAAGAACGGCACAGCGCCGGGGCGCGCTGGGTGACACGTCTGATTGCGGGGCTGTCGGTGCTGGGGCTGCTGGCGCTTGCCGGCTGCGGCGGCGGGCCGAGCCCGGTCTCGAGCGCGCTGCCCGCGGTGCCGACCGCGCAGAAGGCCTGCAGCAACTGCGGCACCGCGCTGGTGTCGCTGTCGGATGCGCCCGGGGACTTCGTCAGCTACCTCGTCACCGTCGATTCGCTCACCCTGACCCGCTCCGACGGCCAGGTGGTGCAGACCGTGCCGCGGACCACCCAGGTGGACTTCGCGCAGCTGGTCAACCTGTCGGAAATCCTGAGCGCCGAGCAGATCCCGGAGGGCCGTTACACCTCCGCGACGCTCACCCTCGATTACAGCCAGGCGACCCTCGTGCTCGACACGGCGAGTGGCAGCGTCACGGTGCCGGCCGGCAACATCCTCGACGCCACCACCGGCCAGCCGCTCACCGGAACGGTGCAGGTCACTCTGTCGCTCGGCAGCGGCACCCCGCTGGTGGTGACTCCCGGGGCGGTCTCGCACCTGGCGCTCGATTTCAACCTGGCGGCCTCCAACACGGTCGACCTCAACACCAGCCCGCCCACCGTCACGGTCAACCCGGTGCTCACGGCAAGCCTGCTGCCGGCCTCGGGCCAGCAGGTCCACGTCCGTGGTCCGCTGCTCAGCGTCAGCAGCGCCGACAGCGACTACGTCGTGACCGTGCGGCCGTTCGAGGACTCGAACGACGACTTTGGTCAGCTCACGGTGGACACCACCGCGACGACGCAGTTTCTGATCAACGGCACCGCCTACACCGGCGCGGCGGGCCTGGCGGAACTCGCGACACTGCCGGCGAACACCCTCACCAGCGCCTATGGGTCCTGGGACCGGACCTCCAACACCTTCACCGCCAGCATCGTGCACGCCGGATCCAGCGTCGCCGGCGTCTCGGGCCCTGCCGTGCAGGGCACCGTGGTGGCGCGCAGCGGCGATACGCTGACGCTGCAGAACGCCCTGGTGCTGCAGCGGCCGTCCTCGAACTCGGACGATGACCTCGGGTTCCAGCGCCAGGTGACGGTCAGCGTCGGCCCGGGCACCGCCGTCACGGAGCAGGGCGAGACCGGCTCGTTCAGCAGCACGGACATTTCCGTAGGCCAGCAGGCACGCTTTTCCGGGACGCTCACCACGGGCAGCGCCGGCACGAGCCTCGATGCGACCGGGGGCAGCGCGCTGCTGCTGCCGACTCAGGGGGTCGGCCTCCTCACCACCGCCGCCAGCGGCCTGCTGACCGTGGATCTGCAGTCGCTCGGCCACGTCCAGGCCAGCGCGCTCGATTTCACGGGTACGGGCACGGGCACAGGCGGCACGTCGGGCCCGGATGCGACGGCGGCCGCCTACGAGGTCGCGATCCCCTCCTCGTTCTCGACCGCCTCGCTCACGGATGGACTGCCGGTGCAGTTCACGGGATTCGTGGCGCCCTTCGGGGCCGCGCCCCCGGACTTCTCGGCCTTCACCGTGGTCAGCTATGGCCAGGCGGATGCGCAGCTGCACCTCTCCTGGGCCTCGCCGGGCACGCCCACGGCGTTCTCGGGGCTCAGCTCCACCGGGCTGCTGATCAACCAGGCCACCCTGCAGGCGGCCTCGACCCAGGTCCTGCGCATCGAAGACACCTCGATCGACCCCTCGAGCCTCGCCAGCGGGTTGGAGCTGGTACCGCAGAGCGGCAGCACGGAGGACGGCGAGGACACGTCCTTCGCCATCGCACACGCGATGAGCCAGACGACCGACAGCTTCAGCACCTTCGCGGATCTGACCACGGCGCTCAACACGGATCTCAGCACTGCCTCGGTGCTGGGCGTGTCGGCACAGGGGACCTACGGCGCGAGCGGCGTGCTCACCGTGAGCCGCCTGGTGGTGGTGCTGAACAACTGACGCGCGCCCTCCCCGGAAGCCCAGCGGACGGGCTCCGGGGCCACGCTGCGCGGCCTCCGGGCTAGACCGTCCCGGCCGGCACCGGCGCGCGGCGTTTGCGCCCCCCGCCCCCCGCCCTCCGTTCCGAACGCCGGACCCGATTCGCGATCCTGGATCTCGGTGCCGCGGCCTCGGCCAGCGATCCGAACCGCCGCGCGATCGTCGGCATCGCCTCCATCACCTCCCATAGCCCGCCCGGGAGCAAGCCGATCTCGGCGTCTCGGGGCGGCAGATGATCCGCACTGCGGCCGCCGCCCCGAAGGGTCCGGCATCCACTCGGGCAATATGGATACTATATTCGCCATATTCGACGATTAATAATCTGTTATCTGATTTGCTCGCCATATTAGACGAAATGAATAACTTTAATATCTAGTGTATTATTCGTCTTTAATGACGATTTTACTTTAAATTAGGGTTTTACTCGCCCTATCAGATGACTTATGCACATCACATCTGAGCTCACCGACGCGGCCGTTCTCAAAGAATTCGGAACGCGAATGGCCCGGTATCGCATCGAGGCCAATCTGACCCAGACGGCGCTCGCCGAGCAGGCCGGCATCGGCAAGCGCACCCTCGAGCGCATCGAGGCCGGCCACGGCACGGCGCTGGTGTCACTCGTGCGGATCCTGCGGGTCCTCCACCAGCTCGACGGGCTCGACCGGCTCCTCCCGGAGCTGCCGCCGAGTCCGATCGAGCAGCTGAAGCGGCGCGGCAGGCAGCGCCGGCGAGTCTCACGCGGACGCCAGGGTCGTGCGGAGCACGCGCCTGCCGGCCCGTGGACCTGGGCGGACCAGAAGCCCTGACGCCATGGCCACGATGGCCGAAGTGAGGCTGTGGGGCCGGCGCATCGCCGCGGTGTCCCTCGGCGAGGACGGCGACGTCGCGGCGTTTCAGTACGAGCCGCGGTTCGCGGCCAGCGGCATCGAAGTCTCGCCGCTGGCGATGCCGCTGTCCTCGCAGATCTACCGCTTCCCCTCGCTTCCCCGCGCCGCCTTCCACGGCCTTCCCGGACTGGTGGCCGATTCACTGCCCGACAAGTTCGGCACTGCGCTGATCAACGCCTGGCTCGCCACGCAGGGCCGGACGCCCGAGCGCTTCAACGCCGTGGAGCGGCTCTGTTACACCGGCGCGCGCGGCATGGGGGCGCTCGAGTTCGCGCCCGCCACGGGCCCTCGGCCTCGGCACGCCACGAAGATCGAGGTCGATGCGCTGGTCGCGCTCGCCTCCGAGATCCTCACGGACCGCCATGCCTTTCACGGCTCGTTCACCGCGGAGCACCGCAACGGCGCGCTGCGGGACATCCTGCGCGTCGGCACCTCCGCGGGCGGCGCGCGGGCCAAGGCCATCATCGCCTGGAATCCCGACACCCACGAGGTCCGCTCCGGCCAGGTTGCCGCGCCCGAGGGATTCGGCTACTGGCTGCTGAAATTCGACGGGGTGAGCGGCAACCGGGACAAGGAGCTCGAGGACCCGCAGGGCTACACCGTCATCGAGTATGCCTACTCGCGCATGGCGCGCGATGCCGGCATCGAGATGACCGAGTGCCGGCTGCTCGAGGAAGGCGGCCGGCGGCATTTCATGACGCGCCGGTTCGACCGCTCGGCCGAGGGCGGGAAGCGGCACCTGCAGTCCCTCGCCGCCCTGGCGCACCTCGATTTCAACGCCGCCGGCGCCCACTCCTACGAGCAGGCCTACCAGGTGATGCGACGGCTGAAGCTGCCGATGAGCGCCCTCGAGCAGCAGTTTCGCCGCATGCTGTTCAACATCGTCGCCCGCAACCAGGACGATCACGTCAAGAACATCGCCTTCCTCATGGATCAGCGGGGGGCATGGTCGCTCGCCCCGGCCTTCGATGTCACCTACGCCTGCAACCCGCAAGGCCTGTGGACGCGCAGCCACCAGATGACGGTAAACGGCAGGCGGGACGGATTCACGCTCGAGGATGTCCGCGCCTGCGCCGCGACCGCGGGCCTGAAGCGCGGTCGCGCCGAGACGATGCTCGATGAGGTGCGCGCGGTCGTGGCGCGCTGGCCGGAGTATGCGGATGAGGCCGGGGTGTGGCCCCGGCAGCGCGATCAGATCCGCTCGAGCCTGCGGCTCGAATTCCCGCGGCCGCGCTCGGCGCCGGGAGCGGGCCATCTTTCGGCGCCTCCAGAGTAATGGCTGTTTTTTGGGCGGCGCTCCACCCTCCACGGATCACTGTCAATACGTTTGTATTGACATTTTTAGCGGTATGGCATAGGCTGTTTGGATGAATCGGTCCGCAAAGTGCTCGCAACTGCAACTGCGCGTATCCAAAGAGGAAAAGTCGGCCATCCGCAGGGCAGCCCGGCGTGCGGGAATGGATATGTCGGCCTACGTGTTGAGCCGCGTGCTACCCGCGCCTGCGGCGGCGTTTCAGGAAGCCGTCACCGCTCTGACCGGGCCCGGAGAGCCCCGATTCGCGCTCGCGGAAGTGAACTCGCTGCTCTCGGGCTTCACTGCTGCGGAACTACGCCAAGCGGTCGCCGCCGCACCGCAAGCGACTCTCTCGCCGTTTCTGGCCAATTATGTGGCGGCCATGACCGAGACGGCCTGCCACATGCGTGGCCTGCCGCTGCCGGCGTGGACCCGAAGGATCGAGGCGCTGCCGGAGCCGCAATTCGGCTCCGCGCTTCCATCGCTGCGCCTGTACCTGCTGACACACTCGCCGGCACCGTTTCGCCGGCGCAACATCTTCATCGACTCCAGCGTCGGGGCGCGGGTGTAGGCGACAGATGGCGGCGCTGCGCGAGGCGGATATCCGCCGTCTGTTCGAGCTGTTGAACGATGAGCTGCGTCAGACCGATACCGTGGGCGAGGTATTTCTCGTCGGCGGCGCGGTCTTGTGCCTGGCGTACGGCGCACGCGCCTCGACCCGGGATGTCGATGCCTTCTTCCGGCCGCCCGCAACGGTGCGCGAGGCCGCCATGCGCGCGGCCAGCCAGGCCGGAATCGCCGCTGACTGGCTCAATGACGCCGTGAAGGGCTTCATGAGTGCCCAAGGCGAGTTTGCCCCATTTCTGGAGCTCGACCACCTGCGGGTGATGACGGCGCAACCGGAGTATCTGCTCGCGATGAAGAGCCTGGCCATGCGGATCGGAGCCGAGTTCCATGACGAGGAGGATGTCCGGTTCCTCATTCGTCTTCTCGACGTTCGGTCGTATGAGCACGCGCTGCGCATCATCACCCAGTACTATCCGCTCGAGCGCTTTCCGCAAAAGACGCTGTATGCGCTGGAAGATCTGCTCCCACGCAGTCCGCCGTAGCCTCTGCACCTTCGCCGATCTCACCACGGCGCTCGACACGCATCTCAGCAACGCCTCGGTGCTGGGTCTGTCGGCGGAAGGAGCCCACCGCGCGAGCGCCGTGCTCACCGTGAGCCGCCGGGTGAAAGCGCTGCACCACTGACGCACGCCTCTCCCGGCCGGGAACGGCGTCCGGCGCCGATGATTTTAATCAACATTCAGCGATTGCAGAGTGTCGGAGCCGCTTACACAATCGACTCGGTCTACGCGCAGACCCGGAATAACCGAATGAATTCCCGAGGAGTTTCCTGTCTGGTTTGAAACTTGCAATGTCTCGGTCGGAAGTTTGTTTTCCGGGAGCACTGCCCATGCGCATGAAATCGGGATTTTTCGCACTCACCCTGATCGGGGCATCCGCCGCGCTCGGCACGGCGTTCGCAGCCCCCGTCATCAGCGTTCAGGACACCGGACCGAACTTTGCGGTACTGGACCTCGGCACTGCGGCCTCGGCCGGCTATCAGAACAGCACGACGATCAACGATCCGGGCTTCGGCATCGCCTCCATCAGCTTCAGTGGCGGCTCCCCCTATCTCTCGGGTGTGTATGCGGGCAGCGTGTCAGGCGTTGCCAAGACTCCATTCCCCGCCGGCACCCCGGGCAGCTCGCTGCAGCAGTACCTGGTGGCCCAGTCCGGCGGCGGCACGGTCACCGTGACCTACAATCAGCCTCAGACCGCTTTCGACGTTCTCTGGGGCACGGCGGATACCGCCGCGGACTACAATGTGGTCGCGACCAATGGCACTGCCAGTCAGATGATTACCGGGGCCGACATTACCTCGGCAGGCAGCAGCGGCCAATACAACTATGCGGTCGAAGTCACCCACCTGAATCCGTTTACCACCCTGACCTTCAGCGACTCGACCTCGAAGCCCGCGTTCGAGTTCGACATGGGCAGTGTGCCGGAGCCGGGCACGCTCGCGCTTCTGGCCGGCGGCCTCGTCACGCTGGCGTGGTGCGTCCGCCGCCGCAAGCAGAAGGCCTCCTGCTGATACGCTGATACCGCGCGAGCGCAACCCAAGCGCCTGGCCCACCCTCCGGTGGGCCAGGATTCCAGGGGCGAGGCGGCGCGCCTCAGCCGTCCGGAAACCCCACGGGCCGGCCGACGGCATGATTCACCGGGCCCGGCGCGCCCTGAGCGCCCGACCGCGGACGTCTCGCGGCGCCCGACGCCTCGCGCAGATCGAGCTCCACGCAGCGCATCCGGTCCTTGAGGGTGACGAGCTCGCACTGCACCCGATCGACGCCGAAGTCCAACTCCGAGCAGCGGGCCTCGAGCCTTTCGCGCCGGTCTTTCGCATGGAGCTGCCGGTTCTCGATGCCGGTGAGGCGCGTCTCGACGATGCACAGGCCGGTCTTCAGCGCCGCGAGATCCGACTCGACCCTCGTCAGCCGCGTGAGGACGCTCGCCAACGCGATCCTGACTGCGGTGACGTCGGTCTCGCCTGAAGCACGCTGCCCGGGGAACTCCGTGCGCACCGGGTCCGCACCGACTCGCTCGTCTTCGATTCGCATGAGCGCTCTCCTGTTGACGTGGAACCACACCGGAAGGGGCGCCACGGACCGGCCGCAGGACGCGCCCCGCGCGGCGCCGCCCGCACAATCTAGGCAATCGTTTCGCGAATGCCAAGCGGAAAATCCTGAACGGACGGTGGCGTGGCTCGCCTCGACCCAACCTGACGCCACCCCGCGACGGATTGAGCGTGCTTCCCAACACATTCACCCTCCGGGGCGCGCGTCGCCAAACTTCGACAGCTGCCCTGGCACGAGGGTGAGTCGCCTTTCCTGCACTCGAGGATCCACGGAGCCGAGCGGCGCACGGACACTCCGGAGTCCGACACGGCGGGCGAACGCTCCTCGCAAGCGCAGCGCGCCGGTCGTGTCGTGAGGCGAAATCCGGACCTACACGTGGAGGAGGAAGTGATTCAGGATCGTAAACACCACGCCCAACCCCCCAACCACCACGCCGATCTTCCATTGAAGCTGATTGATCCCGCCGCGCAAATGGGCGATCTCGGTCTTGAGGCCGGCGACTTCCGTGCTCATCTCGGTCCGCAGGCCGGCGATCTCGGTCTTGAGACCCGCCACTGCCGTTCTCATCTCGGTCCTGAGGCCGGCGACTTCGGTCTTCATCTCGGTCCGCAGGTCGGCGATCTCGGTCTTCATCTCGGTCCGCAGGTCGGCGATCTCGGTCTTCACCTCGGTCCGCAGGCCGGCGATCTCGGTCTTGAGACCCGCCACTGCCGTTCTCATCTCGGTCCTGAGGCCGGCGACTTCGGTCTTCATCTCGGTCCGCAGGTCCGCGATCTCGGTCTTGAGATCCGCCACCGCGGTCTTCAGCTCCGTGCGCAGCGCAACACCCAGCTCCCGCACGTCCGCCCGTGTTGCAACGTCCGTATGCTCCAGCGCTTCCGCCAAGGCGCGTGCCTGGGCGTCTGCGAGCTTCGCATCGACCCCGGCCGCCTTGAGCGCATCGGAATACTTGAAGACATTGAACATGTGTGCCGCCACGTCCGCGTCCCCCACAGCCTATCAGACTCACCCGGCCCAGCGCATCGCGACGCGCCCCGCGACTCGCCTCGCGCGACCCATTGCACCACATGCCCGAGCCCCGCGGCAGGGGGCAAATCGAGCGTGTTCAGTGCATTATGCGCGACCCACCCCCCTCGCCGATTGGGCATTTCTGACTCGCCAACGGACGCGTCAGCAGACGTGTCAGTTCACGGTTGTCCCAGCGTTCTGCTCCGCGTCTCGCTCGTACGTCGTGATGTGACGTAAGCGGCCTCAAACGGGTAGAATACCGCTCCATGCGTGGCCTTCATCTGATGCGGATCGCGGGCATCGACATCACCCTCGATTGGAGCCTGCTGATCATTTTCGCGCTCATCGTCACCGGGCTCGCCACGGACCTGTTCCCGCACTGGCACCCGCAG
>JAJYTX010000496.1 GCA_021792815.1 Pseudomonadota bacterium | reverse complement strand
TAGTAGACACAACATCTAAAAATATCATTAAAACCAATGTCTTGTGTTGACATTTTCTTGCCGCTTAGGAGGCGGTCGCTCTATCCACTGAGCTACGGGGGCGCCGCCGGCGGCAAGTGTACCCATCCCGCAACGGCGCTGCTCGGCGGATTCACCTCATCGCCACCGGCGGAATGCTCGTCCGGCGCGCAGCGGTTTTCCCGAGGACCGCGCCGCGCCCGAGCGGAGTGCGCGCGCCGGATCTGTCAGACCGGGCGACGCAGCGCTTCGATCTCGAATCGGCTGGGCTCGCGCAGCGGCTCGGACCGGCGCACCTCCACCCTGCCGCGGCCGGCGTTCTTGGCCGCGTAGCACGCCGCGTCCGCCACCCGCAGAAGCGAGGCCGCATCGGCTTCGCCGGCGAGCGCATAAGCCACACCGATGCTGGCGCCCACCCGCAGATACAGCCCGCGCTCCCAGTGCAGAACGAAGTCCTGGATCGCCGCAAGCATGCTCTGCGCCACCTGTTCGGCCCGCTCGCGCGGACAGCCCGGCAGCAGAATGGCGAACTCGTCCCCGCCGAGCCGCGCGGCGGTGTCGGTGGCACGAACGTGCTCCTTCAGAATCAGACTCACGCGCCGCAGCGCTTCATCGCCCGCCGCGTGCCCGCCCCGATCGTTCACCTCCTTGAACCGGTCGAGATCGATGAAGATCAGCGCGCACGGCTCATGAGCGCTCACCGCGGCGTCGGTCATGGCGCTCAGCCGGGCGTTGAACTCGCGATGATTGAGCAGGTCGACCAGCGGATCGTGGGTCGCCTGATACTGCAGCGCCCGGGTGAGCTGGGCGTTCTCGACGGTGATCTCGAGCGCGCCGCCGACGGTGTGATCGAGCTTGAACGCCGAGTAGGCGAGGACCCCCGCAAACAGGGCGTTCACCAGGGCCAGGGGGTAATGCAGCGGCGTGCGCTCGAACAACAGCACCAACTCGACCAGCCCCTGGAAGGGAACGAGAAAACTCATGTAGCAGCGCCACATGACGCCGTAGGACGTCATGGCGCCGGCGGCGACTCCCGAGAACACCAGCACGGCGAACAACTGATGGGCCAGATCGTCGGAAGACAGGAACACCATGCCGCCGATGCCCCAGACGAGTCCCGATATGGCAGTGCCGAACCGAAGACGGCCTAGCCATACGCGCACCGACCGGTCCGACGGCGCTCGCTGAAACGCACGGCCGTCGCGCAGACGGATCGCGGACACGACCACCAGCACCAGCAGCCACCCGAGCAGCCAGGTGCGCGAGACCTCCCTGTAAAGCAGCGCCCCCAGGACGCCCCCGGCCGTGGCCGAGCTGGCGAGCATCAGCGGGAAATTGCCGTACACGAGGCGCAGCCGCTCGAGATCGGCCCAGGCGTGGGGCGGATCAGGTGGGCTCGAGGTCATGTCCGTACTACCGATGTCTCGCAGGGGCAACATGCGCGGTCTGGAACTCGCGGCGTACACCATCTTAGCTCCATTGCGCGAGGCTGTCCCAAGGGTCCCGGTCATCAGCACCCGGTCTCTTCCGGCTCGCCCGGATACCACCGCACCGCGAGCGCCGGAACCGGCGCTCGTCCCGGGGCCGCCGCGCATCGCCCCCGGGGGACGGATACGCGCCGATGGGCCGGGCCGCCGGTTCGTAGGTACTTCCGCGAATCGATTTCATCCGCTCCCGACCGACAATCGGACAGGCGGAGCAAGCCGATGCCAGTATCCAGGATAGCGAAAGGGGCTGCGGGAAACGTCTCCCATCATCTGGTCGATTATGCGGCCAGCCGCGGCAGCTTTGACTGGGACGAGGCGCGTTGCGCGCTCACCGGCAATTCCGATCCCCGACTCAACATGGCCCATCAGGCGCTCGATCGCCAACTCGAGCGGGGCCACGGGGAACAGCTTGCCGTACGCTTCATCGATCGCCACTGGACGCGCATCGATCTGACGTACCACGAGCTTCGAGAGAGCGCCGATCGCTTCGCCCACGTGCTGCGTTCCCTTGGCCTCGAGGGCGGCACAGGCGCGAGCGACTCCGGAGCCCCTGCGCAGCGGCCCGCCTGCATCGCCACACTGCTCGGCCGTGTCCCGCAGCTGTTCGCCGTCGGCCTCGGGACCCTCAAGGCCGGCAATGTGTTCTGCAGCCTGTTCTCGGCATTCGGCCCGCAGCCCCTGCAGACGCGCCTGCAACTGGGACATGTACAGCTGCTGGTGACCACGGACGGGCTCTATCAGCGCAAGGTGGCCGGTATCCGCGACGCGCTTCCCGAGCTTCGGCACGTGCTCATCGTGCGTGAGGACGCGCACTCCGAACTGCCCGCCGGAACGCTGGATTTCGAGCAGCTGATGCGCCTCGCCCCGGACCGCTGCGAGACCGCCCCTACCCGCGACACGGATGTGGCGCTGTTGCACTTCACGAGCGGCACCACCGCCAGACCGAAAGGCGTGACGCTCACTCACGCGGCAGTGGTGGCGCAGCACGCGACCTCTCGGCTGGTCCTCGACCTGCATCCGGGGGAGCGCTACTGGTGCACCGCCGATCCGGGTTGGGTGACCGGGATCGCCTATGGACTGATCGGACCGCTCACCTGCGGCGCGACGCTGATCGTCGACCGCGAGGAATTCGATCCCGAACGCTGGTACCGGATCCTCGCCGAAGAGCGCATCAACATCTGGTATACCGCCCCGACCGCGATCCGCATGCTGATGAAGGCGGGGACCGCTCTGGCCCGCGCGCGCCGCTATCCGCACCTGCGGCACATGGCCAGCGTCGGCGAGCCGCTCAACGCCGAGGCCGTGACGTGGGGCGTCGAAGCATTCGGCATGCCGTTTCACGACACCTGGTGGCAGACCGAGACCGGCGCCATCATGATCGCCA
>JAJYTX010000495.1 GCA_021792815.1 Pseudomonadota bacterium | reverse complement strand
CGTAGTGGGAGAGGATGAGCCGGCGCGCAAGCTCGAATCCCTGCTGAGGGCGCGCGCCGTGGACAGTCTCCTCGGCCGCGATCCGAAGCTCTACACCAGCGTGAAGCTGCGCGTCATCGGCCGGTCACAGCAGCTGGTGCGCGTCGATTTCGAGAACCAGCCCGACCACGAGGTGCTCTCGGCCATGCTCTCGGACTTCTCGCGCATCGTGCCGCGGTACGACGCGGTATTGTTCTCCGATTACGGCAAAGGGGGGCTCACCCACATCCCGCGCATGATCGAACTGGCCCGCGCCGCGGGCAAACCCGTGCTGGTCGATCCCAAGGGGGGCGATTACCAGCGCTACGCCGGCGCCACCGTGATCACGCCGAACCGCTCGGAGCTCGCGCAGGTGATCGGCGCATGGCAGTCCGAGGAGCAGCTGCATGAGCGCGCCCAGCAGCTGCGCCAGGAGCGGCGCCTCGCGGCGCTGCTGCTGACGCGCAGCGAGGAGGGCATGTCGCTGTTCGATGAGGCCGGACACGTGAGCGTCGGCGCGCAGGCGCGCGAGGTGTTCGACGTGACCGGCGCGGGCGATACCGTCATCGCCGCTCTGGCGGCCATGATCGCCGCGGGCGTGAGTGTCCGCGAGGCGATGCCCATCGCCAACCGCGCCGGCGGCATCGTGGTCGGCAAGTTCGGCACCGCCACGGTGAGCTACGAGGAGCTGTTCGGAGAGAATGCATGAAGGTGGTGGTGACCGGCGCGGCGGGCATGGTGGGCGGCAACCTGGTGCACGGGCTCAATGCCGTCGGCATCGAGGACATCATCGCCGTCGATGATCTGACCGAGGGGATGAAGTACCGCAACCTCCTCGGGGCGAGGATCAGCGACTACTTCGACCGCGGCGAGTTCTACCAGCGTTTCGAGCGTGGGCAGCTCGGGCGCGTGGATGCGGTGTTTCACCAGGGCGCCTGCTCCGACACCATGGAGCACGATGGCCGCTACATGCTGGAGAACAACTATCGCTGCTCCAGGCGGCTGCTCGATGCGTGCCAGGGCCAGGGCACGCGCCTGATCTATGCCTCCTCGGCCGCGACCTATGGCGACAGCGGCGTGTTCCGCGAGTCCCCTGAGTGCGAGCGGCCGCTGAACGTCTACGGATACTCGAAACTGCTGTTCGACAACATCGTGCGCCGCATGCTGCCGACGGCGAGATATCAGGTGGCGGGTTTTCGCTATTTCAACGTCTACGGACCTCGGGAGCAGCACAAGGGCCGGATGGCCTCGGTGGCCTTCCATCACTTCGGGCAGCTCCGCCAGGGCGGCCGGGTGCGGCTGTTCGGCGAGTACGGCGGCTACGGAGCCGGTGAGCAGACCCGGGACTTCGTGTCCGTGGACGACGTGGTGGCGGTGAACCTGTGGTTCCTGCGTCATCCCGGGCGCAGCGGCATCTTCAACGTGGGGACGGGCCGTTCGCAGCCCTTCAACGACGTGGCGCACGCGACGATCAATGCCACCCGGGCGCTGCGCGGCGAGCCGCCGCTGTCGCTGGCGCAGCAGGTCGCCCAGGGCCTGATCGAGTACGTGCCGTTCCCCGAGGCGCTGATCGGCAAGTACCAGTGCCACACGCAGGCCGACCTGACGCGCCTGCGCGAGGCGGGTTGTGATCTGTCGTTCGTGGACGTCGCCACCGGTGTGCAGCGCTACGCGCAGTGGCTGGCGGAACACGCAGGCTGAGGCGGGACCGATGGCCGATCTGCCCCTGTCGTTCAGCCGAAAGATCGTCGCGTCCGCCGAGATCTCCGGCTACGACTGGCCGCGGCCTCTCGTATTCACCAACGGGGTGTTCGATGTGCTGCACCGCGGTCACGTGCAGTACCTCGCGGCCGCGCGTGTCATGGGGGAAGCGCTGCTGGTCGCTGTCAACAGCGACGCCTCCGCAAAGAGGCTGGGCAAGGGAGCCGATCGGCCGCTCAACGGCGAGCTCGATCGCCTCATCGTGCTGGCGGCGCTCGAGAGCGTGTCCTTCGTGACGCTGTTCCTGGAAGACACCCCCTGCGAGCTGCTCGCGCGCTGCCGGCCCGATATCTATGTGAAGGGCGGCGACTACGAGGTGGAGCGGCTGGAGGAAGCCCGCCTGATGCGCTCCTGGGGCGGCCGCTCACTCGCCATTCCCTTTGTCGAGGGCTACTCCACCACGGCGCTGGTGCGGCGCATCCGCGGCCGATGAGCCGGCCTGCGGTCTTCATCGATCGCGATGGCGTGCTCAACGAGGAGCGCGCCTTCGTGTACCGGCCGGAAGACTTCGTGTTCATCCCGGGGGCGATCGAGGCGCTGCGGCTGTTGCAGGCGGCCGGGTATCTGCTGGTGGTGGTCACCAACCAGTCGGGGATCGCCCGCGGCCTGTACACAGAAGCCGACTATCTCGCCCTGAGCGCGCACCTGCGCCGGAGCCTGCAGTCGAGCGGCATCCGTCTCGATGCCATCGAACACTGTCCGCATCTGCCCGATGCGCCCCTGCCCGGCTACCGGCTCGACTGCGATTGCCGCAAGCCCAGGCCCGGGATGCTGCTGCGGGCCATCCGGACCCTGGACATCGATCCGCGAACCTCCTTCCTGGTCGGTGACCGGCTGTCGGACGTCGAGGCGGGCCGCGCAGCCGGGCTCGCCCGCTGTTTCCTGGTGCGCACCGGCTATGAGCTGTCGCGGGAAGCGATCGGGACGGCCGATGCGGTCTACGGCGATCTGCTCGCCTGTGCGCGCGACGCGCTGAAATAGTCGGGGCCGCGGAGCCCCTGCGGGCCCGGCGGATCTGCGGTGACGGCGCCGCCCGGCCCGTGGCAAGCTTGCGTGATCCGATCGGGAAGGAGTGACCCCTTGAAAGGCATCGTTCTGGCCGGCGGCGCGGGCAC
>JAJYTX010000494.1 GCA_021792815.1 Pseudomonadota bacterium | reverse complement strand
GGTAGTCGATCGGCGGGTACCGGGTATGCGACCAGTGCGGCTCGCGCATCGTCAGCCAGTGCCGCAGCGCCTTCAGGCGCCATTCGGTCAGGAAGGCCGGTTCGCGCTTCTTGCGCGAGATCAGCCGCACCACGTCCTCATCGAGTCCCGGAGGGACCGTATCGGCGTCTATTTCGGTGATGAAGCCGTGCCGATAGCCGCGGGATACCAGGGCTTCGAGCGGCGGCGGCGCGGGTCGGTCCTCGAGCGCGGTGCTCGGGTCGCTGAGCGGGCTGACGGGGGTGCTTTCACTCATGAGGGGTGAACCAATGGGCTGAGTCAGGCGTGCGGAAAGCGGATGGGAGCGTGCGAGACGGCCGTCTTCAGGTCGCGCTCGAGGGCCGGCAGGGGAACCGCGATCGGATCGATACCGGCCAGTTGCGCCAGGTTCACGTCGAACAGCGAGCGGCGGATCGCCAGATTCAGCCGCTGCCAGACGTGCCCGACATGGCAGGACGCTTCGATGTCGCACTGGCCCTGGGCCACCGAGCAGTCGGTGAGCGCGACGGGCCCTTCGAGGGCATCGAGGATGGCCGCCGCGCTGATCTTGGCCGCGGGGCGCGAGAGCTGGTAGCCTCCGTGCAGGCCACGTGTCGAGACGACGAGCCCGGAGCGCTGCAACTGCTTGAGCAGCTTGCTGACGGTCGGCGCCGCGATATGCGTCTGCTCCGCGAGCGCCGCCGCGGTTTGCACCCGCTCGGGCTGTATCGCGAGCACCGCCAGGAGTACCGTGGCGTAGTCGGTGAGCCGGCTGATGCGGACCATAAAGACCTGTCCTTGACCTGCAGCGAATCTGTAGAACTAGGACTAGTTTAGTACTAATTGGCTCCGGAACCAAGCCCTAAGTACAAGGTCTCCTTAGCGGCGCCGCCGAGTTTAGGTATCCTTGCGCACCCTGATGCGAAGACCCAGGCGGCGCAGGCGCGAGTGCCGGCCGCCGATTCATTCTGTACGGAGTACCGCCATGAACCGCACCGAGCTTGCCCGAACCGCCCAGGCCATGGTCACCCGGGGCAAGGGGATACTGGCTGCCGATGAAAGCAGCGGCACCATCCGCAAGCGTTTCGATGCCATCCAGCTCGAGTCCACGGAGGAGCACCGGCGACTCTACCGTGAACTGCTGTTCACCGCCCCCGGCGCCTCGGAGTTCATCAACGGCGTGATTCTCTATGACGAGACGCTCCGCCAGAAGACCGGTGAGGGCACGCCTTTTGGCGAGTATCTGGCCGGGCAGGGGATCATCCCCGGGATCAAGGTCGACGCCGGCGCCAAGCCGCTCGCCGGGTTCCCCGGCGAAACCATCACCGAGGGGCTCGATGGCCTGCGCGGACGGCTCACCGAGTACCGCCAGCTCGGCGCGCGATTCGCCAAGTGGCGGGCGGTCATCGACATCGCCGCCGGTATCCCGACGGCATTCGCGATCAAGGCCAACGCCCACGCGCTGGCGCGCTATGCGGCGCTGTGCCAGGAAAACGATATCGTGCCGATCGTGGAGCCGGAGGTGCTCATGGACGGCGATCACTCCATCGAGCGGTGTGAGGAAGTGACCGACGCCGTCCTCAGCACCGTGTTCCGGCAGTTGCACGCGCATCGGGTGTACCTGGAAGGGATGGTGCTCAAGCCCAACATGGTGATCTCCGGCAAGAAGGCGGTCCGGCGCGCGGCTCCCGAGCAGGTCGCCGAGGCCACGGTGCGCTGTCTGAAGCGGCACGTGCCGCCGGCGGTCCCGGGCATCGCCTTCCTCTCCGGCGGCCAGTCGCCCGCGGAGGCCACGCTGCATCTGTCCCTGATCAACCGCCTGGGACCGCTCCCGTGGGCGCTGACGTTCAGCTACGGGCGGGCGCTGCAGGAGACCGCGCTCAAGGCGTGGGGCGGCCGCGCGAGCGGCTTTGCGGCCGGACAGCAGGAGTTCGCCCGCCGTGCCCGGCTCAACGGCCTGGCGAGCGCGGGCCGCTATACAGCGGACATGGAAGCCCAGGCCGCCTGAGACCGCAGGGCAGAAAGGATCCGCGTGGCCGAACCGCAAGCCCCCTTGCAGCCCGCTGTTGACACCGACGCGGTCATAGACGTACGCGACGTGCACTATGCCGTCGACAGCCGGCCGATTTTCGCCGGACTGGATGTGCGTGTCCGCCGGGGTCTGATCACCGCCGTGATGGGCCCCAGCGGTACGGGCAAGACCACCCTGCTGCGGCTGATCACGGGTCAGATCTACGCGGATCGAGGCCAGGTGGTGGTGTTCGGCCGCGAAGTGGCCGATATGGGCCGCGCCGAGATCTATGCCATGCGCAGGCGCATGGGCATGCTGTTTCAGAATGGGGCGTTGCTGACGGATCTGAACGTCTTTGAGAACGTCGCTTTCCCCGTGCGGGAGCACACCAACCTGCCGGAGCAGCTGATCCGCACGCTCGTGCTCACGAAACTCGAGGCGGTGGGCCTGCGCGGTGCGGCCGATCTGATGCCGGCAGAGCTCTCCGGCGGCATGGCTCGCCGCGTGGCGCTTGCCCGCGCGATCGTCATGGATCCGGAAGTGCTGATTTATGATGAGCCCTTCGTCGGTCTGGACCCCATCTCCCTCGGCGTCATCCTGCGCCTGATCAAGCAGATGAACGACGCGCTGGGCATCACCAGCGTCGTGGTGTCCCATGATGTGCACGAGATCGCCACCATTGCCGACTACAGCTATCTGCTCTCGGACGGCCGTGTGGTTGCGGCAGGCTCGCCGGCCGAGCTCGCCGCGAGCGATTCGGCAACGGTGCGCCAGTTCATGACCGGCGGCGCCGAAGGGCCGGTGCGCTTTCATTATCCGGCCGCCGACTACGCGGCCGAGCTGCTCGGAGGGCAGGCATGAGCAACCGTTCCCGGGAAGGGGTGCTGGA
>JAJYTX010000493.1 GCA_021792815.1 Pseudomonadota bacterium | reverse complement strand
CAGGAGACCTGCCAGTACGGTCACCCAACCGGTGGGCGGGGCGTACCATACGGAGCGGTCATTCGCAGCGGTGACAGGGAAACCGATGCGAAGGCCGTGGGATCGACTTCCCACCGACCTCGACGCACGCCACGCACGCAGAGCATGGGCTCGGCGCGCGGTGTCCGTGTTCGGGCGCACCATTCGCATCGGCCGTTGTTACCAGGCTCCGCAAGGGGCAGATGTACAAGGCACCACGATGCGATTGAATTCCATCCCCGCTCTCCCGGCCTCCATGACTGCGATGCGCGACCCGCGCCGCATGCGGCTTTCCCGCGACAGCGCCGGCTTCAGGCCCTATCGGGCAGAGGCCGCGCACCCGCCCTACGGAGCGCTCGCTGCGCTCTGCCTGCTCCCCTGTCTGCTCGGCGCGCCGGTCACAGCGCAGGCAGCGGCCCTTCCGGGCGGTGTCTCCCCGGTGGTCATCTCCGCCTCCACGTTTCCCCAGCCTCTGGCGCAGGCGCTACCGAGCGTGAACCTGATCACGCGCAGGCAGATCGCGCAAAGCGGTGTAAAGAACCTCACGACGCTGCTGCAGCGGGTCGCTGGCGTGCAGATCACCGCGAGCGGCGGTCCCGGTCAACCGGCAACGACCTACATCGAGGGATATGGCGGGATCGACGCGGGCGTGCTGGTGCTGCTCGACGGCGTGCCGATCACGCCCCAGGATGCCTCCGGCGGCGGCAATTACCTGCAGAACCTCACCACCGATCAGATCCGGCGCATCGAGGTGATCCACGGCAACGTTTCGGCGATCTACGGTTCGGGGGCGATCGGCGGGGTGATTCTGATCACGACGCGCAGCGGCAGCCGGACGCCGCGGGCGGCGCTCTCGGTGAGCGGCGGCAGCCGCCACACCGTCACCGCGTCGGCCAATGCCAGCGGTCAGGTGCATCACACGCGCCTGCAGTTCGGCATCAGCCGCTACACGACCGCCGGCATCCCCTCGATCGATCCGGCGCAAAGCACCTACGTGTCCTCGAACCGCTCCGACGGCTATCACAACCTGACGATGAGCGGATCCATCGTGCAGCGGATCGTCCGTCACCAGCAGCTCGGCGCGCGCGCCTTCCTCAGCGACGGGCGCTACAGCTACGACAACGACACCTCCGGCGGGCGCACCCGGCAGGATCTGTTGCAGATTTTCAGCGACAACCGGCTCGGCGCGATCTGGACGTCGCATTTGAGCCTGTCCCGCCAGTACACGGCCGACATCAATCTCGGCAGCTTCGCGTCCGTGTATCATTCCACCAACGTGGCGCTGCAGTGGCGCAACGTCGTCACCCTGTCCCGGAACTGGACGCTCACCGGCGGCGCGACCCGCCAGCACCAGTCGATCACCAGCTTCGGACAAGGCGGTATTCCGGGCCGCTCGCGCAACGTCACGGCGGAGTTCGCCGGCCTCAATGGCGCGTTCGCCGGCAACGAACTGCAGCTGAATCTGCGCCATGACCAGATCGATGGTTCCGCCGGCCACAGGAACACCGTCTTTGCCGGCTATGGCCGGCAACTGGGCGGCGGATTCGAGGCGATCGCCAGCTACGCAACCGCCTTCAACGCGCCGCCGCTCGGCTATCTCTATTACAACAACGCGTATTGGGCCGCCAATGCGCAACTGAAACCGGAGTCGGCGCACACGCTGGAGGCGGCGCTGCAGTGGGCAACAGCAGCGGACATCGTGCGCGCCACGCTGTTCCAGACCCGGGGCACCGATCTGTGGGGCTATGGCTCCACTCCGGGAGGACTGACGCAGTTTCAGAACATCGCGAGCACCCGCACCCGCGGGCTGGAACTGAGCGCCCGAGGCGCCTGGCGGCGCTGGAGCTGGGACGCGAACCTGACCCTGCAGCAGCCGCTGGCGATGAGCGAGCCCGGCCATCCGACCCTGCAGCGGCTCGCGCGCAGTATCGCCAACGTCAACCTCGAGTACCGCTTCGAGTTCTTCTCGACCGGCCTCGCGGTGCATTACACCGGACCGCGCCCGGACGTCACGTACAGCCAGACCTTCACGACGATACCGGTCACGCTCGGCAGCTATACCACGGTTGCCTTGACCGCGGACGGGCCGATCAACCGCACTTTGCACTGGAACATCCGTGCCGAGAACCTTCTCGGCAAGCGCTACGAGACCGCCTATAGCTACAATTCGCTGCCGTTCGGGCTGTTCGCGGGCCTCACCTGGCGGCCATTCGCGCGGTAAGCCGCGCGGCTCCCTCGCGCTGGCTCATCGGCCTGCTCCGGGGTCTGCCTCGCCGGCGCGCGCGGCAGACCTTCGCCCGAAGCCGGTGGATTGCGCCCTCAGAGCGGACAGCCGCAACGGCGGGGAATCGGGCGGTTTTCGGGCCCGGCTCCGTGCGCAGGCGGCACCATCGGATACCGGACCGTGGCGTGTTAAAATTTCCGCCCCATCGGCCCACTGCGCAGCATCCTCATGTCCTACGACTGCCGCCTGTTCTACATCGACGGACGCTGGGTCCCGCCAGCCGAACCGAACGACCATACCGTGATCAATCCGGCGACCGAAACGCCCGCGGGCGTGATCTCGCTCGGGTCCGCCCGGGACGTGGAGCTTGCCGTAGCCGCGGCGCGTGGCGCGTTCGAGCGATTCGCACAGACCTCGCGCGAGGAGCGCCGCGCGCTGCTCGAGAAGATCCTGGCAATCTACAAGCGCCGCTCCCCGGACATCGCGCGCGCCATCCGTGAGGAAATGGGCGCGCCGGCGCGACTGGCCAAAGGCGCTCAGGCCGGCGCCGGCGCCGGACATCTCGCCGCGATGATCGAGGTGCTGAAGACCTTCGAATTCGAAGAGCGCCGGGGCAACTCACGCGTGCTGCTCGAGCCGGTCGGCGTCTGCGCGCTCATCACCCCATGGAACTGGCCGATGAATC
>JAJYTX010000492.1 GCA_021792815.1 Pseudomonadota bacterium | reverse complement strand
CACCCGTACCGGCCCCCAGCTCGATCACCGGGCCCTTGTCCGCGGCGATCTCGGACGTGATCAGATGCGCCAGCGCCCGTCCCGAGGGCGCCACGGCGCCCAGGCGGCGCGGCCTGCGCAAACCCGCGCGCAGAAACAGCAGGATGTCGAGCGGGGGATTTACGGACAGGTTTCGCGACATGGCGTCCGCCAGATTACGGTGTCGGCTGACCCCGACAGCCGCGCGTGACGCGCCGGCCCGGACGCCGTGATTCTCCAGCGTGAATGTAACCACCTTTGCCGGTTCGATCAACCCGCGCACAACCGCGCCCGGCATTTTCTCCACGGGCCCGGCCGGGCCAGGGTCACGGTCCGCTGCGCGGCGCGACCGCCATCCGATAAACCGGCGCCGACGAGTCGCGCGGCACCCGCCGCGCTTGGGCAAGTGCGCCGCGGCGCGTCTGTCCGCTGCCGGCGTCCGTGTGTCCGGTCCTTCGCCACGCCGCGGCCCGGAGGCTGCCGTTTCGGGGAACCTGCGGGGCGGGCCAGGGATAATCGGACCCATGACCAAAGAGCGACCCCGCATCGGCCCGCCTGAGAGTCCAGTAGCCCGCCCTGATTTCAGCCTCCAGCTGGCCGGGTGCCCAGCCCGCGTGTCCGGCGAAGATCCGCAGCCCCGCCATGGGCCGGTTGCGGGCGAGCAGGCGCCGCAGCAGGCGCCCGTCCGCGCTGAGGTAGACACCGTTGAGCACCTCGACCGCGCGGCGGGGGGGAGTTCTCGCACGAAACAGAAACCACACGGACTGGAAGTCGACGGGGCCGCCGAAGTACACCTTGGCCTGTGCGGATCGCAACCGCCCGACATCCGGGAAGAGTCTCGCGACGGGCAGTGACGTCGGCCTGTTGATGATGATACCGAGCGGGGCGGGCGCGAGGTTGTTCATCACCAGAACCACCGAGTGCGCGAAGAACGGATCGGTGAGCGCGCCCCGCGCGACGAGAAAAATCGCGCTCGGAGATCGGGCGGCGCCGGCCACGCCGCACGGCAGGCACGACGCCGCGAACACGAGAAACGCGCAGAACACGCCGACCTTGCCGCGCTGCAGGCTGAAGCGGAATCTCACCGGCACACCGCCTCCGCACGGTCGCACCGGGTGCGACCCGATCGCACGGATTCTACGCTTTCGGTCGGCCATCGCCCATCGGCAGGTCCTCACCTGCCGCCGGGTGCTCCGGGACGTCTCGGCGAAGCCAGTGGGCGCTCCGGAAGGACTGCGTGGCATGAACCGATTCCATGCGCCGCGTGGACGGGGTCCGGCAGAACACGGGTACCCCTGGGCCGGTGGGGCCCGACCGGACTCCGGCATCGGCAGGTGCGTCGGCCTGCATCGGGCGCGGGCCGCACCACCGCTGCCTCTCTCGTGCGAAGTTTGATTCTGACCGCGGCCGGGACTGCTCGGCGGGCATCGGCCGCGCAGCACCGGGCAGCGTCGCTGCATAGCCTGCCGCGGTGAATGCGTCCGATCCGGACCGGCGGTCCTCTTTACCGTCCTGGGTACCTAACAGCGTGCCGTCGCACACGGGCATGTCGAACCGCGGAGTTGGCCTGAAAACAGCCCGGTGACGCCCCGCATCCGGCCATCCGATAATTGACTCGAGTCCGCCGCTGAGCAAAGATGCCCCAACCCTGGAGGCGGTTGGCGGACAACCGGCTGACGCCAGCGGGATCGCGGCTGCAGAGCGTCACGGCACACCGGAGACAGGCATGAAAGACGAAGTCTTCAATATGAGCGTGCGTAAATTCCTCAAAGCATTCGGGCTGAACGGTCAACGTGAAATCGAACAGGCGGTGGCCAGGGCAATCGAGAGCCACGGGATTGCGGGAACGGAAAGGCTGCCGGCCCACGTGACACTGCAGATCCCGGGCCTGAAGTTCAGCTGGGAATTCAAGGGCGAGATCGAGCTGCAATAGCGGCGGGGAATCCGGCCGTTCGCACGCCCAGACATCGCGTGGTCACCGCGGGACGCTACGGCAGCGACTCCAGGTAATCGGCCACCGCCTGCATCTCCGGCTTGCGCAGCGTGCTGGCCACGCCGTGCATGATGGCGACATTGCGCATGTTGCTCCGGAACGAGGCAAGCTGCTTCATGATGTACTCGGCGTGCTGGCCGGCGAGCCGCGGATAGTGGTCGCTGCCAAGCGCATCGGGTCCGTGGCAGGCCGCGCACGCCGGCACGCCCTGCGAGGGGATGCCCTGATGATAGATCCGGCGTCCCTCGGCGATCACGGCCTTGGGGTGAGGCGTTCCGGGCCCGGTCTTCTGGTGCGAGAAGTACTTCGCCAGGGCGACGATGGTCGCATCGGAGAGCTGCCCCGCCATGCCCCACATGTAGGCCACCGCGTAGGGATCGCCGCGGGTATGCGCACGGAACTCCTTGAGCTGCTGCTCGATGTACCAGGCCTTCTGGCCCGCGAGGCGCGGGAACATGGGATTCGTGCTGTTGCCGTCGACACCATGACAGGTACCGCAGACCCCGATCGCCAGGTCCCGGGCCTGCGACGGCGGCGCGGACACGCCCTGCGCCGGGACCGGGGGACTTCCCACGGCAAGCACCACCGCCGCGGCGGCGAGCAGGCCAAGAGGCAACCGAGCCTTGAGAAACCTGCAACAGCGCATGGCCGGCCTCCGCATGCACTCCACGCCGGGCGTGGGCGCGTTTTCCCGAGGACGAAAATCGCTCGGAGCATCCGCTGCCCCGGGCCGAGGGCCGCTGCCAACGCGCGCGCCGAGGTCCGGTCGGCGGGCCGTTTCCCTATGGAATGGGCGCGCGCCCGCGGAACGTGTCAATCACTCTGAGACACCCGGTTGATGGAAATTAGG
Organism: Pseudomonadota bacterium; assembly: GCA_021792815.1. Next base: position 81 of record JAJYTX010000492.1, on the reverse strand, counting down.
GTGCAAGGCTGGGCGTTGCCGGGTGAGGCGGTCTCCTTCGGCGGGTTGATCCACGCTGCGGTGGGCAGCGTGGGCGGTTGC
>JAJYTX010000491.1 GCA_021792815.1 Pseudomonadota bacterium | reverse complement strand
CGTTCACCCGCGCGCAGTGTACCGAGCCGGGCTCGGCCGCCGAGCGCAACTGGATGCTGTTGTCCTGGGCGATGGCCGCGCTCGCCTTGCTCACCAAGGGACTCGAGGTCTACGTGCTGGCGGGCCTCGCCCTCATCGGCTACACGGCGCTGGAACGCGACGTCCGGCCGTGGCGGCGGTTGCACCTGCTGCCCGGGGTGGCATTGATGACGGTGATCGCCGCACCCTGGTTCATCGTCGTCTCGCTGCGCAACCATTCCTTCGCCGAGTATTTCTTCATCCACGAGCATTTCCAGCGTTTCCTCACCGACGAGGCCCGGCGGGTCGAACCGTGGTGGTATTTCATCGCGCTGCTGGCGATCGGCGCGTTCGCCTGGTTGGTGCCGCTGGCGCGCGCGGTGTCCCTGGCATGGCGGGACCCGGGCCCGGTCCCGCATTTCAAGCCGCTGAAGTTCCTGCTGCTGTACTCGGGCCTGACGCTGCTGTTCTTCTCCGCCTCGGACTCGAAGCTCGCCACCTACATCCTGCCGATTTTCCCGCCGCTCGCGGCGTTGACGGGCGTGCTGGTCGCGAAACGCCCCGGGAGCCTCGAGCGCGCCGCGCGGGCGGCAGCCGGACTGACGCTGTTCGTTGCCGCCGGGCTGCTCGTGTATTCGCAGCATCGCAACGGTTTCATTCCCGGCCCGGGGATCGCCTGGGCGGCCGCCGCCGCGCTCGCCGCGCTGATCGCCGTGGCCGCCAGCCACGGGCGCGCCGGGCCGGCGAGCGCAGTCGGCGCGCCGCGCGGGATCGCGGGGTATGGACGGGCACTCGTGATCGCGCTCGCCTACGTGTTCGCGTGGCAGGCGCTGCTCTGCGAGTACACGGTGATCCCCCCGTCGCGCTCGGCGTACCAACTGGTCCAGGAAATCAAGGCCGACGTGCATCCGGGCACGGCCCTGTACAGCGTCGGGCAGTACCGGCAGACCATCCCACCGTACCTGCACCGGCTGCTCACCCTGGTCAGTTACCGCGGCGAACTCGGACCCGGCGAGGACCGACAGCCGGGGCTCATGACGGCGACGCCGCGGCAGTTCGTGCGGCAGTGGGACGCGAGCCGGGATGCCATCGCGTTCTTCAATCCGCAGCTCTGGCGCCGGTATCGCCAGCAGGGATTGCCGGGGCGGGTGATCGCGCGCGACAGTTTCACCGTGGCGGTGAGCCGCACATGAAGTGGGGCGCGTTTGCCTTTCTGTGCGGCGGCGTGCTGCTCAACGCCTTTGCCCAGCTCGCCCTGAAGGCGGCCACCGATGTCACCGGGCCGCTCGCGGGTGGCGAGGGCCCGATGCTGAGGCGCCTGTTCGAGCTCGCGACCGTACCCTGGCTGTGGCTCGCGCTCGGCCTGTATGGGCTCTCCGTGATCGTGTGGGTGGTGGGGCTGTCGCGGGTGCCGGTGAGCCAGGCCTATCCGCTGCTCTCGCTCGGCTACGTGATCATGATCGGACTGGCCTGGTGGCTGTTTGGCGAGGTGCCGAATGTGCAGCGCGTGCTCGGCATTTTCGTGATCGTCTTCGGCGTGGTGCTGGTTGCCCGCTCCTGAGACGCTGCGACCGGGAACGCCGCGATGAAACCGATGTTGCCCTTCACCCGTCCCAGCATCGACGAGCAGACCATCCGCGAGGTGGCCGAGGTGCTGCGCTCGGGATGGCTGGCGAGCGGGCCGAAGGTCAAGGCCTTCGAGGCGGCGCTGTCGGCGTTGTGCGGCGGCCGGCCGGTGCGCGTGCAGACCTCGGCCACCGCCAGCCTCGAGCATGCGCTGCTCGTGTGCGGCATCGGCAGCGGGGACGAGGTCATCGTGCCGGCGATGAGCTTCGTCGCCACGGCCAACGTCGTCGTTCGCGCGGGGGCGCGGCCGGTGTTCGTCGACGTCGAGCTCGATTCGCGCAACATCGATCTCGATCAGGTCGAGGCGGCCATCACGCCGCGCACGCGCGCCATCCTGCCGGTGCATTTCGCGGGGCTCGCGGTCGATCTGGACCGGCTGTATGCCATCGCCGAGCGTCATCGGCTGCGGGTGATCGAGGATGCCGCGCAGGCAATCGGCTCGGCGTGGCGCGGCCGGCGCATCGGCAGCGGCGGCGACCTGGTGTGTTTCAGCTTCCATCCCAACAAGAACATCACCACCATCGAGGGCGGCGCGGTGGTCGGGGGCTCGGCGGAGGAAGTGCGCGAGCTCGAGCTGCATCGTTTCCACGGGCAGGTCAAGGACGGGCCCGATGAGATCGACACCCTGTTCGCCGGCGGCAAGGCGAACCTCTCGGATGTGGCCGCCTGCGTCGGGCTCGGGCAGCTCAGGCGCCTGGAGGAGTTCACCGCGCGCCGCCGTGCGCTCGCGGCCCGTTACTTCGAGCTCTGGGGACGGGACGCGCCGCTGCGCCTGCCGGCGCGCGGCGATGAGGGACACAACTGGCACATGCTCACGGCGCTGCTGCCGCTCGAGCGCCTGGCGCTCACCCGGAGGCAGTTCATCGAGGCCATGGCCGAGCGCGGCATCGGGGTCGGCGTGCACTATCCGGCCATGCACCTGTTCCGCGCCTACCGCGCGCTCGGCTATCGCGAGGGGCAGTTCCCCAACGCCGAGCGCATCGGCCGCGAGACGGTGACATTACCGCTGTTTCCCGGGATGGCGCTCACGGACGTCGATCGCGTCGTCGAAGCGGCGGCGGACGTGCTGCGGGGAGCGGTCCGTTGAGTGCGAGCGTCTCGGTCATCATCCCCGTCTACAACGAGGAACAGGGCCTGGCGGCGCTGTTCGAGCGGCTCTATCCGGCGCTCGATGGGCTGAAGCGGCGGTACGAGGTGATCTTCATCGACGACGGCAGCCGCGATCGCTCCGCGGCCCTGCTGCGCGAGCAGTTCGAGCGCCGCCCGGACGTCACGCGAGTGGTCCTGCTGACCCGAAATGCC
>JAJYTX010000490.1 GCA_021792815.1 Pseudomonadota bacterium | reverse complement strand
CCGTGTTTCTCGCCAGCACGCCCGACCTGGTGCCCTCGGCGCTGATCCGCAACCTCGAGCACAACCACATCGTGCACGAGCGGCTCATCATCCTCAACCTGGAGATCACGCGCACTCCGCGCCAGGACCCGGCGCATCGGGTCGACATCGACGAGGTGCTCCCGGCGGTGTACCTGGTGACGGCGCGATTCGGCTTCATGGAAACACCCGATGTCGGCGAGGCGCTCAAGGCCTGTCGCACACGGGGACTGAAGGTGTTCATGGACGAAAGCTCGTTCTTCGTCGGGATGCACGTGGTGCGCGCCCGGGCGCTGCCGGGCTGGCGGGGACTGCAGCGAAGCCTCTTCGCGCGCATGCAGCGTCACAGCACCCAGGCGGCCGAATTCTTCCGCATGCCGTCCCGCGGCGTGGTGGTTTTGAACACGGTCGTCGAGATCTAGCCCGCGTCATTCATGAGCAATTCGGCGAGAGCAGCGTGGCAAGGAGTCCCGGGGCGGGTGTTCACCCGATGCCCTCAGCCTTTGCCTCGGGGCGGGGCTGCGCCGCGTCAATCGGCGGTGTCTGAGCCGCGGCGCGCAACCGCTCTGCCGCCCGTCCCGGGCCGGCCCACGCGATGAGCGTGCTGCGCCAGCCGCTCGTCTCGCTGATCGTCGCCATGGCGGAAAACGGCTGCATCGGCCGCGACAACCGCCTGCCCTGGCGGCTGCCCGAGGACCTGCGGCGGTTCAAGGCCGTGACACTCGGCAAACCGGTGTTGATGGGGCGCAGGACCTTCGAATCCATCGGCAGGCCGCTGCCCGGCCGGCAGAACCTGGTGTTGACGCGCGATCGGAGCTGGCGCGCCGCAGGGGTCCTGGCCGTTCATTCCCTGGGCCAGGCCCTCGGCTGCGCGCGCAACGCCACCGAGCTGGTCGGCATCGGCGGGGCGGAAGTCTACCGTCTGCTGATGCCCTTCGCGCGCCGCATCTATCTGACGCTGGTGCACGCCGACATCGAGGGCGACACGTTCTTCCCGGCGCTCGACCCTACCCAATGGGCCGACGTCGAGTGTCATCGGCAGCCGGCGGACGACCGCAACCCGTACGCGCTCACCTTCGTGACGCTCGAGCGCAAGAGCGACCCGCAGGCCCCGGGGGCGTATTAGCCGCGGCCGCAATGCCGCCAGACGCGTGCCCGGCCCTGCCTAACCGATCGCCTTGGCGAGCGCCTCGGCGAAATACGGGATGTTCTCGTGCCGCAGGCCGGCGATGTTGATGCGGCTGTCGTCGGTCATATACACGTGGTGCTGGTCGCGCAGCCTGCGCACCGTTTCCGGGTCGATCCCCAGATAGGAGAACATGCCGCTCTGACGGGCGATGTGGCCGAAGTCCCGGTGCGGGCAGGTCGCGGCCAGCGCCCGCACCGTCTCGGCGCGCAGTTGCCGGATACGCTCGCGCATGGACGTGAGCTCCTGTTCCCACCGCGCGCGCAGGCCGGTGCCGAGGATCTGCGCGACGATGGCCGCGCCATGGTCGGGCGGCATCGAATACAGGCCGCGTGCGATGCGCACCAGATGCGTCAGTGCCGCCTCGGCCGCCGCGCGCGTCTCGCCCACAGCGAGCAACGCCCCGACACGCTCGCGGTACAAGCCAAAATTCTTTGAAGCCGACACCGCGACCAGCGCCTCCGGGAGCTCGGCGCACAGCAGCCGGGGTCCGAACGCGTCCTCGGCGAGTCCCCGGCCGAGTCCCTGGTAGGCGATGTCGATGAACGGCAGCAGCGAGCGGCGCCGGATGAGTGCCAGGACCTCCCGCCACTGCCCCTCATCGAGATCGGCGCCCGTGGGGTTGTGGCACGAGGCGTGCAACAGCACGACGGTGCGCGCCGGCAGGGCGTCGAGCGCATGCATCATCGCCTCGAAGGCGACCCCGCCCGTGGCGGCATCGAAGTACGGATAACGCTCGAGCTTCAGCCCGCAGTTCGACAGCAGCGGCACGTGGTTGGCCCAGGTGGGCGAGCTGACATAGACGACGGTGCTGGGAGCCGCGGTGCGAATCAGCTCTGCGCCCAGGCGCAATGCCCCACAGCCACCCGGCGCTTGCACGATGCTGACGCGACCCGCGGCCAGTGCGGCGTGGCCCTCGCCCAGGACCAGGCGCCCCACGGCGTCGTTGAATGCCGCATTGCCCGCCGGTGCCACATACGTCTTGGTCGTCTGGCGGTCGAGCACTTCCCGCTCGGCCCCGCGCACGGCCTGCATGACCGGCGTCTCGCCGCGCTCGTCCCGGTAGACCCCGACGCCCAGATCCACCTTGCGCGGATCGATGTCGGCGCGGAATGCGGCCATCAGACCGAGAATGGAGTCCGGCGGCAGCCGGTCGAGATGCTCAAGCACAGCGATGCTCCTCAGCGCGAGTCACGCGCAGCCTGTGCGGAAGTTTACACGGGCGAGGTCACATTTCAGGCATGTCCGGCTTCAAGAAGCTTCCGCGGCCGCCGATACTGAGGACAGCGCCGTGGGCGTGAACCGGCCTGCCCGATGCGGGCGCGAGGCAGGCTCCGATTGCCCCGGCGCCGGTGCGACGGAGACTGAGTTCGCCCAGGCCCGGACGCAGCGGACGCCGCGCGCTTTCGGTACATGAGGCAAGGGCAGCGGCCCCCATAGGCCAGCGGCTCCGCCTCGTTAAGGAAGGAAAACAATAGTTTATGGGTTGTCCAGGTCATGGCCTGCCACCGTATGGCAGGGTTTGTCCCCCTCGACCCGTGGCTCTCACCTCGTGCGCGGCTCGGGGTGATGACCGGCACGCACGCCTGACCGGGCCGAGCCGGCGCAGCTCGGCCGGCACCGCGTCCCGCGGGAGCCGGAGCCCGACGTGATCCAGATCATCGGCAGCGTCATCGTCCTGGCCTGCGTGGCCGTGGGCTTCATGATCGAGGGCGGCAAGCTGCTCGCCCTGTGGCATCCGGCCGAGTTCATCATCATC
>JAJYTX010000489.1 GCA_021792815.1 Pseudomonadota bacterium | reverse complement strand
CAAACCTTGAAAGAATCATTGATGCGCATGGTCGACCTCAGAATGCATACCACAACATGAAGTACACGGTGTCATTGTCGGATGCGTTGCGGCCGACTCCATCATAGTTGTTGCTCGCTCCGTTGAATTTGCTGTAGTGGGTATACTGCAGAGCCAGCTTGACGTTGAGCCACGGCAGATAGTCCACCTGGCCGACCAGCCCGTTGGTGTCCGGCGAGCCGTTGGCGCTGGTGATGACGCCGCAGCTCAACGGACCGTTGTTCACGAGATCGCAGCCTCCGGGTGTCGTCGCCGGGTACAACAGGTTGTCGGTGCTGCCGGTGGTCGAAAACCACTGCAGCTGGGCACCGTACTGGCGCCGGTAGTAGTAGCTGGCCGCGATCCGGCTGGTGTTCAGACTGTCCTCCCGGTTGGCGCTTCCGCCTCCGAGGAAGCTCGCGAGGAGCTGCATGTTCTCGTGGATGTGTGTGCCGAGCACGGTGACGATGTTGTTCTCGCCGACGTACTGGTACTGGAAGTCCTCGGCGACGTCCTGAAAGCGGTTGTCCGGGCCCTCGAGCAGCGAGCCGCCGCCGGGATGCTCCTTGAACTCCGCCCCATAGGTGCCGACCTCGAGCGAATTCGCGCTCCAGTCGTACTCGTAGGCGAGCCGCCAGTAGGGCGAGACGCCTTCGATCACGTTGGAGAACGAGCCATCGAGCGGCCCGGCCTGGCCGGTCAGCGTGTTGACCTGGCCCTGCGCCGCCGTGCGGTATCCGCCGAACTCGACATACAGCGACTCATCCAGGTAGATGTAGGCGCTGAGCCCCGCGACGCTTTGCGCCAGGGCGCCGTCGATCTGGGTTCCGGCCAGCGGCGAGACCGCCGCATCGCTTGCCGCGTAGGGGAAGCCCCAGGCCGGCGTGCTGTTCCACAGGTCCTGGACGGTCGGATTGTTGTTGAGCGTCAAGCCGTAGGTCAGGGTGTGCTTGCCCGGCAGCACGACCAGCTTGGCGAAGCGGATGTCGGTATTATCGATGCCGATCGTACCGCTGTCGTTTCCGTAGGTGATCTGCGAAAACACGCCCATGTGCGGCGCGATCTTGCCGGCATAGAACAGGCTCAGCTGCTGCGGGAAGCCCGCCGTACCGCTTTCGGTCACTCCCGGTGCCGCCGGGTTTCCGGTGCTGCCGTCGGGCAGCCGCTTGTTGAGCTGCGTATAGGAAATCTGCGTCATGATCGAGAACGTAGGGGTTCTCGACAGCGACAGCAGCTGCTGACGGGCACTGTTCGGCTCGCGCACCTGCTGCAGATTGTCCAGCACGTAGCCGTTGGCCTTGAACACGCGACCGAAGTGCGTCAATTCCGGGAAAACCGTATGGCATGCCGCGCAGGCCATGCCGGTCTGGCGCGCGAAGCTCGGCACCGCCTGCGCCGCCGGCGCCAGCAGTATCATCGCCGCAACAGCGGCCGCGAGCTGGAATCTAGTCTGCAATCGCATCTGTACCCTCCCGTACCGCCACCCTGTGGCGGGGTGAGAGGAGCATAAGTATACGAAGCAGTGGCTGAAATCAGGGACTATCCCCCGGCGCGTTTCGCAAAACCGAAACACCGCGCACGGCGCGGGGTGATTCGTAACACTAATGGACGCTGTTGGGTTTGCGAAACGGGACTGCCGTCACGTTTGCGGCACCGACAGGCCCGCCGCAAAGCGCCCGACGCAGCGCTCAGCGGCGGAAAACCACCCCGGGTGAGCGCAATGGTGCGGCGGCGAACCGCGCGGGGCCCGGTCCGGGCCGTGGCGGCGCCCACCGGGGTGCGAGGATGGCGCGCGGCGCGGGGCCGCCGAAGGCGCTCGCGCCTACCGGCCGGTACATCGGCGGTGGAGTCAGGGGTGGCGCATAGCGGGAGCCGGCGTCGAGGGGCGCTGCCGGGGCGAGCGGTGCATCCGTGACCGGCTGCGCCCGGTACATCGGTGGCGCAGACACGGCTGCGGCTTCAGCACCGGGGGCTCCGAAACTCATCTCTGCCCGCGGCGGGAAGCTCCTCGCGGGCGGCGCTGGAGCGGGACTCGGACGCTCAGCGCGGAAATGCGGCTGGAACCGTGGGGACGGGCGCACCTCACGGGGCGGACTCACATAGCGAGGGGGGCTCACATATTGAGGGGGACTTACGTAGCGGGGGGGACTCACATAGCGCGGCGGCGCGGGCCGGTACCGCGGCGCGCCGCCCGATCGGGGTGGCGGCGCGGGTCGAGCCGGCGCCCATGTCCCCGGCGGCGTGCCTCGCCCACTCTGGGCCCACGGTGGGCGAGTCCCCCTGAGTGCCGGTCGCCCGGCACTCGGCTGCCCGCGCAGAACCGGCGCCGCGGCGGGCACCCTGCGCGCAGCTCCGCCTGCCCAGGGCGGGCGATTGCTCGGCACGCCTGAACGCTCGAATGCCGGCGGACGCTGCAATCTCGACGCGCCCGGCACTCGCGGCGCGGTTCGCCACTGCAGCGCCGCGCCCGCCAGCCGCACGGGGACCGCCGGCCGGTTGGGTCGCAGATGCGCCCACTGGCCCGAGCTCAGGGGATGCCCGCCGTTGGCCCGAATCGCGGTCTGCTGCGCGACAAACGGCACCGGCGCCCGGGACGGGGCCAGCCGCGCCACCACCGGACGATCGACCAGACGGCGGGGCGGGACGGCCGCCACTCGCGCGCCCGGACCGAGGACGCTCGCCTTAACGGGCGTGACGGCCGGAACCGCGCTCGTGAAACGCCTCATCATCCCGCCGTGCCGCGGCAGGACGATCCGGTGCGCGGCGACCGGCTGCGCGCTGGTGAATACGGTGCGCGGCACGACCGTGACCGCCCCAGCAACCGTGCTGTTCTGGTAAGAGACGGGCCTGTAATGCCCTCTGGACAGAGCGCTGATGGCGTTGGGATTGACGCTCGTACTGTTCGTGGTGTTGATGTCGCGCACATAGCGGCGGCTCGCCGCGTAG
>JAJYTX010000488.1 GCA_021792815.1 Pseudomonadota bacterium | reverse complement strand
TGACTTCGAGCCCATCCGGGTCGACCTGAGGGAGCACGACCTGCTCATCGAGGGCATCGTGGTCGGGGTGCTGCGCCGCGGGAAGAGTCACGGACTGATGTGAGGGCGCCGATCCGGGTGTGAGGCGGACGCCCTCGCAAGCGGCGGGGGTGTGAGAGGTTTTCGTCCGACGAGTTTTCCCGTGTCCGCCGATTTCTCAGCGTACGGCGAGGCGCGTCCTCCACAGGGGGATCGGCCTCAGGAGCTGGCCCGCCTGTTGCGCCATCCGGACATCTGGCGCGCCGGCGGCGCAGCCCGCACGCCGGTCTGGCCGACCGGTTTCCCGATCCTCGATGCGGGATTGCCCGGCGGGGGCTGGCCCCGCAGCGGCTTGATCGAGCTCCTCGCCTCCCGTCTCGGGATGGGGGAGCTGACGCTGCTCATGCCGGCGCTCGCGGCCGTGACGCGTCGCCCGGATGCGCGCTGGTGCGCGTGGGTGGCGCCGCCTCTGCAGCCGTTCGCGCCCGCGCTCGAGACCTGGGGCATCGCTCTGGAGCGGCTGCTCATCGTGCGCACCTCCCGCGCCGGGTCTCGGCCGCCTTCGCTGTGGGCCTTCGAGCAGGCGCTGGGCTCCGGGGTGTGCGATATCGCTTTCGCCTGGGCAGGGCCGCTGCGGCCCCGGCAGATCCGCCGCCTGCAGCTCGCCGCGCAGCGCGGCAGCACGCTCGGGGTGTTGTTCCGGCCGTTCCGGGCCGCTCAGGACGCCTCGCCGGCGGTTCTGCGGATGGCCGTCGAGCCGCTGGCCGGGGGCGTGCGGGTCAGGCTCCTGAAGAGCCGCGGTGGCGCACGAGGGACGCTCGACCTGCGGTGGCCGCAAGACGCTCGGGGTTGAACATCGGATGAGGGCGCAGCCCACCGCAGACCTGTTCGCGACTGAGACGCCGGGGCGCCTCTTGCCGGCAGCGCCGCTGCAGAGCGTTGCGCCACCTCAGCCTGTCCCGCCGGCGGCAGCGCCCGCCGAGCTGTGGCTGGCTGTGCAGGTGCCGGCCGGCGCGGGGCCGGGCGGCTCGCAGTCTCCTCCGGCGCTCAGACGTCTCGCCGCGCTCGCGCAGCGGCTCACCCCGCGCGTCAGTCTGGCGCCGCCCGACGGGCTGCTGCTGGAGGTGAGGGGCAGCCTGCAGCTGTTCGGCGGGGTGGATGGTCTCAGGCGCGAGATGGAGCTGGAATGCTCGCGCTGCGGTCTGCGGAGCACGCTGGCGTTTGCCCCGACACCGCTGGGCGCATTGACCGCCGCGCGTGCCGGCCGCGCCCTCATCGTGTTGGATCCGGCGCAGCTCGCCGGCTCGCTCTCGCCTCTGCCGCTCTCGGCGCTGCGCTGGCCGCCGCAGCGCCTCGAGCGCCTGGCGGCGATCGGGGTGCGCAGCATCGGCCAGGCGCTGCGGCTGCCCCGCGCGGGCTTTGCGCAGCGATTCGGGGTCGAGTCGCTCGCCGAGCTCGATCGGCTGATGGGGCGCGCGGGCGATCCGCGGCAACCGTTCCAGATCCGTGCGCGCTTCCGCCGCCGCCGCGAGCTGTCCTGCGAGTTGGACGGTCACGCGGCGCTGCTCGAGGCGTTCGGCCCGCTGCTCGAGGCGCTCGAGCGGTTTCTCGAGGCGCGTCAGTGCGGGGTGTTGCAGCTCGAGTGCCGCCTGTGGCATCGCGGCCATCCACCCAGCCGCAGCATGCTGCGGCTGGCCGCGCCGCTTGCCGATGCGGGACGGCTCGCGGAGCTGCTCGGCGAGCGCTTCATGACACTGTCTCTGCCGGCTCCGGTACACGCCTGTGAGCTGCGCTCGGGGTTCCCGGTGCCGCGTGTCCTGCCGTCCGGCGGGCTGTGGTCGCCCGGCGAGCAGGGGGGCGCGGGCGAGGCGTGTCCGTCACCGCTCATCGAGCGGCTGCGCGCCCGCCTGGGCGATGCAGCGGTCCAGGGGCTTGCGTGCCTGGAGGATCACCGGCCGGAAGCCGCCTGGCGGGTGAGGGAGCCCGAGGTTCGTCCGGATGAATCGCCGTGCGAGGCGCCCCGGGCGGCAGGCTCCCGCGCCCTCGAGTCCCGTCCGGGGGCGCCTCGCCCGGCGACTCGTCCCTGCCGCCCCCTCTGGCTGCTGCCCGCGCCGCGCCGGCTCACCGAGCATGACGGCCTGCCGAGATACCGCGGCCGGCTGCATCTGGCGAGCGAGCCCGAGCGGATCGAGACGGGGTGGTGGGACGGGGCGGAGGTCGCGCGCGATTACTACATCGCGCTCGACAGCCACGGCCGCCGCCTGTGGCTGTTTCGCGAGCGTGATGCGCCGCACCGCTGGTTCCTGCACGGTGTGTTGGGATGACGATGGAATATGCCGAGCTGCATTGCCTGAGCAACTTCACCTTCCTGCGCGGCGCTTCTCATCCCCAGGAGCTCGTCGGGCAGGCCGCGGCGCTCGGCTACTCGGCACTCGCCCTCACCGACGAGTGCTCCTTGAGCGGCGTCGTGCGCGCCCATGTCGCGGCGAAGGAGCGGGGTCTGAAGCTCATCATCGGCTCGGAGCTGCGTTTCGCCTGCGGCCTCGCGCTGGTGGCGCTCGTCACTGATCGGCACGGCTATGGCCGGCTCTGCCGGCTCATCACCCACGGGCGCCGCGCGGACGCCAAGGGCGGCTATCACCTGACACGGACCGAGCTGGAAGGCCTCGAGCGATGCCTCATCCTGTGGCTGCCCGGCGAGCCGCCGCGCCTCTGCGAGGCACAGTGGCTCGCGCAGCGCTTTCCCGGCCAGGTCTGGATCGCCGTGGAGCTGTTGCGCGGCGGCGCCGACCGTGAGCGTCTGCAGAGCCTGCGCGATGTCGGCCGTGAGACCGGCCTGCGGCTCGTCGCGAGCGGCGATGTCCACATGCACGTGCGCGCGCGCCGCAGGCTGCAGGATGCGCTCACGGCCATCCGGCTCAAGGTGCCGCTCGCGCAGGCCGGCAACAG
>JAJYTX010000487.1 GCA_021792815.1 Pseudomonadota bacterium | reverse complement strand
CCGCGCCATGCCTTCGGGCAGCTCGGTCGCGAACCTGCGCGTGGCCACGACCGAGTCGTGGCGTGACAAGCAAAGCGGAGAGCAGCAGGAGCGCACCGAGTGGCACCGGGTGGCGCTCTTTGGCCGGCTGGCCGAGATCGCCGGCGAGTACCTGCGCAAGGGCTCGCAGGTGTACATCGAGGGGAGCCTGCGTACCCGCAAGTGGCAGGACAAGCAGGGCAACGAGCGCTACAGCACGGAGATCGTCGCGAACGACATGCAGATGCTGGGTGGCCGGGGCGGTTCGGGCGGCGGCGCGCCTTCAGGCAGCGCGACCGCAGCGGGATCGCGCGAGGCCGGCCCGGATTATGCCGGGCCCTCGGGGGGCGGCTCGGGTGAGGGGACCGATTTCGACGACGACATTCCGTTCTGATCGCACCGGAACCGATTCGTCACCCAGAGGCCCGCGGAGCCTGTGCCGCGGGCCTCTTTCGTCCCCGGTGACGATCCAACCTGCGCGCGTGGCTGGCACCCGCGCTTCCGATTCAGTCGTTATACGCACGCTCGCCGTGCTGGGAAAGATCGAGGCCCTCACGCTCCTCGTCTTCGCTGACCCGCAGTCCGACCGTCGCCTGGAGGAGCTTCAGGATCAGGTACGTTCCCGCGGCGCACCACAGGCCGACGGCGGCCACCCCCAGCGCCTGCACCCCGACCTGCCGCACCAGGTCCATGCCCGGGGCGTAACCGATCCCACCGAAGCGCGACGCGACGAATACCCCCGTCAGCAGGGTGCCGAGCGCGCCGCCGACGCCATGTACCGGCGAGACATCGAGCGAATCATCGATATGCAGCCGGCGCTTCAGAACCTGGGTCGCGAAAAAGCAGACCAGACCCGCGGCAGCACCGATGATGATCGCGCCCAGCGGTCCTACGAACCCCGACGCCGGGGTGATGGTGCCGAGTCCCGCAACCATGCCCGTGACGATGCCGAGTACGCTCGGCTTGTCGAATTTGAGCCACTCCAACGTCATCCAGGTGAGCGCGCCGGTGGCCGCTCCGAGCTGGGTTACCAGTATGGCCATGGCGGCCGAGCTGTTGGCGGCAAGCGCGCTGCCGCCGTTGAACCCGTACCAGCCGACCCAGAGCATGCCCGCACCGAGTACGGTCAATGACATGTTGTGTGGCGGCATGGCGGTATGCGGAAAGCCTTTGCGGTGCCTGAGCACCAGCGCGCTCACCAGGGCACCGACGCCGGCGGTCACGTGCACCACGATGCCGCCCGCGAAATCGAGCACACCGCACCGCGCGAGCCAGCCACCGCCCCAGACCCAGTGCGTCACCGGCAGATACACCACGATGAGCCACAGCCCGGAAAACCACAGCATGGCGCTGAACTTCATGCGCTCGGCGAAGCCGCCGATCACCAGCGCCGGGGTGATGATCGCGAAGGTGAGCTGGAACATCACGAAAGCGGCCTCGGGCGTGTCGCCGCGCACGGCGTTGCGGCTTATGCCCCCGAACCACCCGGCGTGCACCGAGCCGATCAGCGCCTGCAGCGCGCCGCCGTTGCCGAACGCCAGCTCATATCCACCGGCGAGCCACAACAGACTGACCAGGCAGGTGATGGCGAAGCACTGCATGGCGATCGACAGCACGTTCTTGTGGCGCACCAGCCCGGAGTAAAAAGCGACCAGCCCGGGCAGGGTCATCGACAGCACGAACGCCGTTGCGGTCAACAGCCAGGCGGTGTCCCCCGGATGAGTGACCGCGGCGGCCGCCGCGGTTCGATCCGCGGCGTGTGCGAGCGGCGAAGCACAGACAAGCATGCAGGCTGGCGCTGCCAGCCTCGCGGAGGAAGCAAATCGTCGCATGGACCCCTCGAGCCGGCGGCAGTGCCGGAACGCGCTTGCCCGTCCGGTGTTGGACGGGCGGCGCGCATTGTCAGTGTGGCGACGCTGGAAAATCAAGCCCGCGGCGGCCGGCGGCCGGCGCGCGGTGGCGGCGCGTGTGGCACGGGGATCACCCGGCGCTCGCGCGCGGGGCTTACGTCTGCCCGGCTCCCGGGTCGGTCAGGCCAGGGGCGCCGCGCCACAAGCGCAGTCCGCCCGCGAACGCATTCAGGTTGTCGCCGAGACGCGCACCCGCGGGCAGTGATTTGAGCCGTCTGACGTTGCCGCCGCCGAGCACCACATAATCGACTTCGAACACCGCTTTGAGCTGCTCGACGACCTCGGCGACCGCCTTGCGCCACTTCCGGGTGCCCAGGCGCTTGCGGCCGTTTTCCCCCAGATAGTCCTCGAAAGTGCGGCCGCGCTTGAAGTGCGCATGGCCGATCTCCATCGATTCCACGATGCCGTCGAGGATCAACGCCGTGCCGAGGCCGGTGCCGAGCCCGAGGAACAGCATCCGTCCGCCTTCGTAGCTGCCGAGCGCCTGCATGGTGGCGTCGTTGACCACCCGGACAGGCCGGCCGAGGGTCTTGGCGAAGTCATACCGCACCCAGCCGGATCCGAGGTTGTGCGGTTCGCCGATGATGCGCCCGCGAATCACCGGCCCCGGATAGCCGATCGAGACCGCCTCGTAGGGCAGGTCCTTGGCCAGTCGGCGCACCTGTCGCACCATGGTGGCCGCCGTCATGTCCGGACCCGACTCGAACCGTCGGATCTCACCATCAGGTCCCATGCGGAATTTGACATGGGATCCTCCGACGTCGATCACCAGGATACGTCCTTCGGAGGGCCGGGCCGGCGAGCGGCGGGGAGCATTACGGGAAGCCATAGACTCATTATGACCTGAATCGGGTCTAGCGCCCAGCGCGACGGAATTGACGCACCATCTGCCTGGGTCTGCTTAAGCCATTGAAAAATATTGGATTTTATATCCTGGCAGGCCGCCGAGCGCAGTGGCCGTGCGGTCGGGCTTTCCAGGCCGTAAAATTCCGCTCTCTCCATCCCCGAGCGCCATGCCCCGTCACTACTACATCAAGACCTTCGGCTGCCAGATGAA
>JAJYTX010000486.1 GCA_021792815.1 Pseudomonadota bacterium | reverse complement strand
CGCCTCGATCAGCCCGGTCAGCGTCGTGACATTCAACATCAGCGAAACTCCAGCCTCAGGGATATGGCTCCGCCCGGTGGGGCGATGCCGGATCGGCACCGTCATGGCGGCTGCGCCGGGTTCACTCCCGGTCGGTCATGCGCCCGTCTTGGGACTGACGGCTGCCAGTCCGTTCACCGCTCGCTGCCCCGCGCTGCCCATGCGCGAACGCCCGGCAGTCTGGCAAATGGCCGAGGGCCAGCTATCGGTATAACTACGTATACCCCCGGCGGCACGCAGCCCGTTCGGCCCGCCTCTGCGTATTTTCCGGCATTCCAAGCGCGGCATCGAAGTCGCATCGTCAGATGCGATCAGGGCGCTTCGTGGGAGTCAGACATGAACACGGGTGTGGGCCGCGCGCGGATCGGCCAGTGGTATCTGCGTTGGGACAAGGGCGAGGTGTTCCAGGTGACCGGTCGCGACGAACGCTCGCGGACGCTCGAGATCCAGACCTTCGACGGCGACCTGGATGAAGTCGACGAAGCGGCCTGGGCGGCGTTGCCGTTGAGCCTGGCGGAGCCCCCGGAGGACTGGACCGGTCCGATGGACGATGTCGAGACCGACGACCTCGGGTATTCCGAGACCGGCATGAGCGAGGAGGATTGGACCCAGCCGCTGCAGCCGCTCAGGATGGCGGAGGAGGCCTGGGAGGATACGCGCGAGGAGGGCGAGCGCGATCCGCAGGGCGAGGGGCTGCCCCAGGAGGGGCTGGCGCTCGATGAGCCCGCGGCCCGCGACCGGCTGCGCTGAGCGCGGCGGCTGCCGAGGGAGGCGTCGATGCTCTGGCGCCGGCTGATGCTCGCGGTATCGGACATCGAACAGGTGCCGATCCACGTGCTCGATCGTCTCGGGCGACTCGGGCGCGGGCTCGATGCGCACATCGAGCTGTTTCATTGTCTCTACGAGCCGGAGGCGGTCCAGGGCTCGGACGAGGAGCGTGCCGCGCACCTCATCGCCGCCCGGGTCGAGGAGCGGCGGCGGCGGCTCGAACGGCTGGCCGACGTGCTGCGAGATCAGAATCTGCATGTCGGGGCGAGCGTCCGCTGGGACTTTCCGACCTATGAAGGCATCATCCGCCACGCGCTGCGTTACCGGCCCGACCTGCTGATCGTGCCGGCGATCCGGCTCGACGGGACGCTGCGCACCCTGGCGTATCGTGAATCGCGACTCATCGAAGAGTGTCCCTGTCCGGTGTTGTTTCTGAAGACACGCGAGATCTACTCCCAGGGATGCATCGTGGCCGCCCTCGCGCAGCACGATGACGAGGCGGCGGATCTCGATGAGAGGATTCTCGGGGCGGCCCGGACGGTGGCGCATGCCCTGGCGAAATCACCGCTGTGTGTGTTCAGCGTCGCCTCGCCGGGTCGGCGCGCCTGGAGCGGTGCGGCCGCCGCCGGCTACGATGTGCGCAACGGGAGCGGGCCGCAACAGCCCGCGGTTTCCCTGGGCGAGGTGCAGGCCCGCATGCGGCGTCTGGCGCTGCGTCACGAGATCCCGCCCGGGGAGGTACGGGTCGAGTACGGCGAGCCGGCGGCGAGCCTGGCGCTGTACGCACGCCAGTCACGCACCCAGATGGTCGTGCTCGGTGTCCGGTCGGCGCTGCACTCGGATGACGGGTCCGAGCAGCTCGCGGAACGGGTTCTCGACAGCATCGAGTGCGATCTGTTGGTCGTGAAGCCGGGCGATGCGCCGGTCACGGTCGATACCGTGTCGGCGCCGGCGGTGCCGCATCCGGCCTGAGCCCGGTGGCGCGCAGCGCTTGTGCACTGCCGGCCTAGGCGGGCGCGGCGCCGGGCTTCGGGAGCGATTCGCGGGTGAAGTCCTGGCGGCGCCGGGCGAGCTCACGCACCCGGGCCTCGGCGAGCGCATTCACCGTGGCCTCGGGGTACTCTCCGGAGGGCTGGCGCTCACCCGCCTGCAGCCCGGTCAGCAGCTCCAGCGCCTCATCGAGCGTGCCGACGGCGTAGACATGAAACCTGCCGCGCTCGGCGGCCTCGATGACCGCCTCGTCGAGCATCAGGTGCTCGAGGTTGCCGGCCGGCACGATCACACCCTGTGACCCGGTGAGTCCCCGCTCGCGGCAGGTCTGGAAGAAACCTTCGATCTTCTCATTGACGCCGCCGATCACCTGGACGACGCCATGCTGGTTGATCGATCCGGTGACCGCCAGCGACTGGCGCAGCGGCACGCGCGCGATCGCCGAGATGAGCGCGCAGGCCTCGGCGAGCGAGGCGCTGTCACCGTCGATGCCACCGTAGCTCTGCTCGAACACCAGACTGGCATGCAGCGACAGCGGCCGCGAGCAGCCGAAACGCGCGCCGATCAGCGCCGAGAGGATCAGTACCCCCTTGGAATGAATCGCCCCGCCGAGCTTGACCTCCCGTTCGATGTCGATCACCTCACCCTCGCCCATGCGCACGGCGGCACTGATGCGCGCCGGCTGGCCGAACCAGGCGGTTCCGACCTGCAGGACCGACAGGCCGTTGATCTGTCCGACGGCCTCGCCGTCGGTTTCGATGAGCAGGCTGTTGCGGCGGATCGCATCGAGGATCTGCCCGTGTACCCGCGCGAGCCGCGCCTGCCGCTGCTCGATGGCGCGGCGGATGTCCGCGGCGCGAATCAGCGCGCCGCCGCCGGCCCGGGCGAAGTGGTTCGCCTCGCGCACCGTGTCCTCGATGCTGCGCAGGTGCGTCGAGAGTTTCCTCGAGTCTCCGGCGATGCGCGAGCCGTGCTCGATGAGCCGGGCGACGGCCGCCGCCTCCAGAGGCAGGAGCTGTTCGCGGCGGATGCACGCCGCGGCGAGCCGCGCATAGAGCTGAGTGGTCTGCGGCGTGCGCTCGATCGTATCGTCGAAGTCCGCGACGATCTTGAACAGCTCGGCGAACTCCGGATCGTAGGCGCACAGCAGCGTGTACACCGGCCGGGTGCCGATCAGCACCACGCGCACGCTGAG
>JAJYTX010000485.1 GCA_021792815.1 Pseudomonadota bacterium | reverse complement strand
AGATTTTTTCACGCTGAGCGAGGCGCTCGATTACGCGGCAACCGGCCGCGCGGGCTTCAACTTCTATTCCGGCCGCGGTGAGCTGCTCGAAGTGCTCCCTTATCGGGACCTCAGGGACGCGGCGATCTCCCTGGCGCGGCGCATGCGCCGGGCCGGCCTGAGCACGGGCGATCGCGTCGCGATGATCGCCGAGACCCACGCCGGGTTCATGCGCGCCTTCTTCGCCTGCCAGTATGCAGCCCTGGTGGCCGTGCCCCTGCCGCCCCCCGTGGCGTTCGGGGGACGCGCCGGTTATGTCGAGCACATTCGCGCGATGCTGGCTGGCGCACAGGCTGCGGCCGTGCTGGCGCCCGAGCCTTACCTCGACATGATCCGGCAAGCGGCCGAGCCGTTCGATCTGAAAGCGCTCGGTACGCTCGCGCAGTTCGAGGGGCTGCCGGAAGACGGGATCGACCTGCCCTCGATCGGGCCGGACCATCTGACCTACCTGCAGTTCTCTTCCGGCAGCACCCGCTCGCCCACCGGTGTGGCCGTGACCCACCGGGCGCTGATGGTCAATGCGCGCGGCATCGCGCGCGACGCGCTGCAGGTGGGCGCGGCGGACCGCTGCACGTCCTGGCTGCCGTTCTATCACGACATGGGGCTGGTTGGCTGTGTCCTGGCGCCTCTGGCAAGCCAGGTGTCGACCGATTATGTCGCCACGGGCGATTTCGCCCGTCGCCCGCTCATCTGGCCGACTTTGATCGCGCAAAATGGCGGCACCATCACCTACAGCCCGTCGTTCGGCTACGAGTTGTGCACGCTTCGGGCGATGAACGGCTCGGTGGGCCACCTGGACCTCTCGAGCTGGAGGGTGGCCGGCATCGGCGGCGACATGATTCGCCCGGCGGTGTTGGATCGATTCGCCGAGGCATTCCGTGGCTGCGGCTTTCGCAGACAGGCCTTCCTGCCGAGCTATGGCATGGCCGAGATCACCCTCGGGATCACCTTCGGGGCGCTCGATCGCGGCATCGAGGTCGACCGGGTCGACCTGAGACGTCTGCAGCAGGAAGGTCGCGCGGTACCGGCCGAGTCGAGCGATGCCGGCCCGAGCGCCGACCGTGTGCGGGAATTCGTGCGCTGCGGCCGTGTCCTGCCGGGCCACGCGCTCGAGATCCGCGCGGCGGACGGCACGGTGCTCGCCGAACGCGAGGTCGGGCGCATCATGATCCGCGGCCCGAGCATGATGCAGGGGTATTTCGGGAATCGCGAGGAAACCGAGCGGGTCCTGTCGCCCGACGGCTGGCTCGATACCGGCGATCTCGGCTATCTGGCCGCAGGGGCGCTGGTCGTCACCGGGCGCAGCAAGGACCTGATCCTGGTCAACGGCCGCAACATCTGGCCGCAGGACCTCGAATGGGCCGTCGAGGACCAGGTCGAAGGCGTCCGTCATGGGGACGTGGTGGCCTTCTCGGTCGACGAAGCCGAAGCGGAACGTGTGGTGCTGCTGGTGCAATGCCGCGATCTGGAGGTGGCGCCACGGGAGGCGCTGCGCCGCAAAGTGGCCGAGGTGGTCCTGGAAACCGCCGGCCTGAAGTGCGCGGTGGTGCTGATCCCGCACAACGGGTTGCCGCGCACGTCCTCGGGCAAGCTGAGCCGGGTGCGGGCCCGGGAGCAGTACCTTGCCTCGATGCAGCCGGAATCACCGCCGGGCGAGACTGACGCGTCGGAGCCTGTTGCGGCCGCACCGTCCGCGGCATAGCCGATGGCCCGTCTGGTCGCAGTCACCGGCGCAACGGGATTCCTGGGCCGATACATCGTGGAGGCGCTCTCGTGCGCCGGCTGGCGCGTGAGGATTCTGACGCGCCGTGCGCCCGATCACCCGCAGCTCGCGCGCCTCGAGCTGCAGACCGTTTCCGGAGACCTCTCGGACCGGCGCGCGTTGCGTGCGCTCGTCGAGGGCGCCCACGCGGTCATCCATGCGGCCGCGTTGATCAAAGCACCGAGCGCGGCCGCCTTCCGGGCGGTGAACGTGGACGGCACCGTGAATCTGGCGAGTGCGATCGATGCGGTCGGCGGAGTGAGACGCGTGGTGCTGGTGTCCTCGATGGCCGCACGCGAGCCGCACCTGTCGGCCTATGCGCACAGCAAACGCGCGGGCGAAGAGGTGCTGGCGCGCCGGCTCGGCGCCCGCACCGAGTGGACCATCGTGCGGCCCAGCGTGATTTACGGGCCATGGGACCGGGAGACGCTGCGGATCTTCCGGGTGATCGGCCGCGGCATTGCGCCGCGCGTACGCGCGAGGGATGCCCGGATCGCGCTGATCCATGCCGCCGACGCGGCGCGCGCGATCGCTGCGCTGTGCGAGCCGGGCCC
The DNA here is from genome assembly GCA_021792815.1 of Pseudomonadota bacterium. The sequence continues at coordinate 643 of JAJYTX010000485.1, read as the reverse complement.
CGCGGGCCTCATCCTGGAACTGGCCGACGAGCGCCCCGAGGGGTATTCCTGGGACGACATCACCGGCGCCGCGGCCAGGGCCCTCGGCGTCAGAACCGCCGCCCTGCCGCTACCCGGCGCGCTCCTGCGGGCCGCCGCGGCCGTCAATGCCGCCGCGGCATGGGCGCTCGGTCGGGCGCCGATGTTGACGCCGGGCAAGGCGCGGGAGATTCTGCACGCCGACTGGGGCTCGAGCACCGACCGCCAGCCGCCGCGCGCGCTGTGGCGGCCGGCCATCGGACTGGATCAGGGCTTCCGCGAGACCGCGCACTGGTACCGGGATCGGCACTGGCTCCCCTCGGTGAGTCCCCTCTTGGCGGCCCGCGGTGCGCTGCATTAACCTCGGGCGCGCATCCCGAGCCGTCCAACGGCTGCTTCAGATCAAGGGTGTGTAACTTGACGTACAATGGGCAGAGTATCGAGGCGGAAATCGTCCAGATGCTCGCGGCCAGGGCTCCCGCCGGTGTACCGGTGTCGGCCGAGACGCGCATCGTGACCGGCCTGGGCCTCGACTCGGTCGCCGTGCTGGATTTCATCATGGACCTCGAAGACCGGTTCGACATCTCGATTCCGCTCGACCGCATCGCCGAAGTGCAGACCGTCG
>JAJYTX010000484.1 GCA_021792815.1 Pseudomonadota bacterium | reverse complement strand
CCGCCGCCGCCGCCGCCTGCGATCATCCGCATCCACATGGACCCGGGCTTCGTGGCGTGATACTCGTCGCGCATGATGGCGGCCCACAGGCCGCGGCCGGCGCGGAATTTGGCGACCTGCTCGAATATGTTGCCGAAGATGTTGAAGTTGAAAGACAAACGGCCGGCGAACTCGTCGATCGGCAGGCCGCGCTTTACGACCTCGTCGGCGTAGGCGCGGGCGATGCAGAATGCGTAAGCCATCTCCTGGGCCGGGTCCGCGCCGGATTCGCGGATGTGGTAGCCACAGACCGATACCGGGCTGTACTTGGGCGCGTGACGCGCGCAGTACTCGATCGTATCGCCGACCAGACGGATCGACGGTGCAACCGGATAGATCCAGGTTCCGCGGCCGATGAATTCCTTCAGGATGTCGTTCTGCGCGGTGCCGCGCAGCTTCTTGATGTCGTAACCGCGCTTTTCCGCCATCGCCAGATACATCGCGATGAGCTGCGGCGCGGCTCCATTGATCGTCAGGGAAACCGTGATCTTGTCGAGATCGACCCCGGCGAAGGCGACCTCGAAGTCATCCAGGGTGTCCACGGCCATTCCGACCCGGCCGACTTCGCCTTCGGCGGCCGGATCGTCCGAATCGAGGCCGCACTGCGTGGGCAGATCGAACGCGACGTTGAGACCGGTTTGGCCGTTGCCGATCAGATAGTGGAATCGCTTGTTCGTGTCCGCGGCGTTACCGAACCCCGTGTACTGGCGCATCGTCCATGGTTGTCTGCGGTACATGAGCGGGTGAATGCCGCGTGTGAACGGGTACTCCCCGGGTTGGCCCACCAGCGAATAGCCGCCGGTCCGCTCGACATCGGCCGGGCCATAGACCGGCTGGATCTCGATTCCCGATTCATTCACGACCGGCCCGGACTGTTTTGAGTCGCTCATGGAACATTTGCCTCGACGAACGCCACTATCTCGTCCAGCCGTGAACTCGACGGGAACACACCCTTGAATCCGAGCGCCCGCAGATCGGCGTGATCCGCCTTGGGGATGTTGCCGCCGATGATCCACAGCCGGTTGCCGAGTCCGGATTGCTCCAGCATCGGCTTGAGCTTGCGGCAGAAATCCAGGTGTGACCCGGCCATGCTGGACAGCGCAACCACGTCGGCATCGTTCTCGCGCGCAATCTTCGCGATCGATGCCGGTGTCTGACGCAAACCGGTGTAAATGACCTCGAAGCCGGCATCCATCAGCGCACGCGCCACCACCTTGGCGCCATGATCGTGTCCGTCGAGACCGGGTTTGCCGAGGACGATTCGGATCGGCCGTTTTTGATTCATCGCGTCAACTCCCGTGCGATGACCAGCTTCAGTATCTCGCTGGTTCCGCCACCGATCAAGGTGAAACGCACGTCGCGCAGGTAACGTTGGATCGGATATTCCATCGCGTAGCCGTAGGAGGCGTAGATTCGGGCCGCCTGATCGCAGACGTTCGCGGCGGTCTCACTTGCCAGCAGTTTGGCCATGGCCGCTTCGCGGTGATGGGGCAAGCCGGCGTCGTAGCGGCGTGCCGCTTCATACACGAGCAGCTTGGCGGCGTCGAGTCCGGTCGCCATTTCCGCAAGCTTCAACTGGATAGCCTGGTATGCGCTGATCGGCTTGCCGAACTGCTTGCGTTCGCAGGCGTAACGGATCGATGCATCGAGCGCGGCGCGGGCGATGCCGACCGCCATGGCGCCGGTGATGACGCGGATTTCCGCGAGCGTCTTGCGCAGGTGTTCTTCGCCGTCGCCTTCGACGCGCGACAGCCGGTGCGTGTCGGGGACGAAGCATCCGTCGAGGCTCAGCTCGGCGGTCGGCAGGGCCCACACGCCCATCTTGTGGATGTTGCGTCCCACCTGCAGTCCGGCGAAGCCGCGCTCGACGAGAAAAATCGTCAGCTTCGACTCGGTTCCGGCACGCGCGAACACCGTGAAGAAATCCGCGACGGTAGCCGAGGTGACCCATGTCTTTTGACCCGTGAGCAGGTAGCCGCCGTCAGTGCGCTCGGCGCGCGTCGCGATGCCCGCGAGGTCGCTGCCCGCATTGGGTTCGGTCATGCAGATCGCGCCGATTTTCCTGCCTTGCAATGCGGGCCGGAACAGGCGTTCCTTGATGTCCGGGTTGCCGAGCAGCTGCAGGAATTTCGTGCCCATCAGCGACTGCATGGCGGCAGCGCCGGCGAGCGACAGCGAGCCGCGGGCGACTTCCTCCAGGGCGAGGCAGAATTCGGTCAAGCGCATGCCGGTGCCGCCATCGGTCTCCGGATAACGCATGCCGAACAGGCCGACGTCCGCGAGCAGTGCGAACAGTTCCGTCGGAAAAGCACCGGCCGTGTCGAGGTCCGCGGCCTTCGGGGCGATGGTTTCGTCGCACAGACGGGCGAACGTGTCGCGCACCTGGCGCTGTTCTTCGGTGAGGTGCAGATCCATCAGGCGTTACCGTCCGTTACGACGCTCAGAATCGCCGCACGCACATCCGCGCGGCGCAATTTACCGAGCGCGTTGCGTGGCATGGCGTCGAGGAAATGCAGCTCGCGAGGGTGCTTGTAGCGGGCCAGGCGGTCCCCGAGCATCAGCTTGACCGCATCCAGGCTCAGTTCGGCGCCATCACGCAGGACGATCGCCGCCACGACCATCTCACCATACCTCTCATCCGGCTTGCCGACCACGCAGACCTCCAGGATCGATGGGCTGTCGAGCAGCAGGGTCTCGACCTCCTCGGGATAAACGTTCTCCCCGCCGGTGATGATCATGTCCTTCTTCCGCGACACGACGTACAGGTAGCCGTCGGGATCCAGATGTCCGATATCCCCGGAGCAGAACCAGTCATCGCAGAAGGCGGCGGCGGTCTGGGTGGGCTGGTTCCAATAGCCACTCATGACATTGCGCCCCCTGACGAGGATTTCTCCGTCGACACCCACGGGAACGTCGGCACGGGTACCATCCACGATGCGGATCTCGCAATGCAGCGCCGGCGCGCCGG
>JAJYTX010000483.1 GCA_021792815.1 Pseudomonadota bacterium | reverse complement strand
GCCAGTACGCCAGCCGTTTCGGTTTCGACCCCTCGGCATTGCCCCAGAATCTCACTTTGGCGCTCGGCACCCTGGAGGCGACGCCGCTGCAGATGGCGACGGGTTACGCCGTGTTCGCCAATGGCGGCTATCGCGTCGAGCCGTATCTGATCGAGCGAATCGAGAACGCCTCGGGCAAGGTCATCTGGCAGGCCGCTCCGCGCATCGCCTGCCACGGCTGCGCTGCGCAGCCGGAAGCTCAGTCGGCTCTCCTGAGCGGTGCGGCACCGCCGTTCGATCCACAGGCCCGCTGCAGCGCTGCGGCGTCCCAGCTCGCAGATGGCGCGGCCTACATGCCCGCCGATCAGATCGCCCCGCGCGTCATCAGCGCCGACAACGACTTCATCATGACTTCGATGATGAGGGATGTCATCCGGTATGGTACGGGCGTGCGTGCGCTGGCACTGCACCGTGACGACATCGCGGGCAAGACGGGCACCAGTAATCAGTGGCGCGACGCCTGGTTCAACGGGTTTACGCCGAAGCTCGTGGCGACCGTCTGGGCGGGGTTCGACGACAACCGCTCCCTCGGGTACGGTGAGGAGGGCGCGCACGTGGCGCTGCCGATCTGGATGCGCTTCATGCGGCGGGCGCTGCAGGGCGTTCCGCAGTGGCGCCGACCCATGCCACCCGGCATCGTCACACTGCACATCTCCCCTCGCAACGGTCTGCTGGTGAGCGATGAGAACCCGGACGGCATTCCGGAGGTGTTCATGGTCACTCATCTGCCGAGTGCCCGCAGCGCCCTCTCGAGCGGCCAGGGGACCCAGGGGCGGGCCTCCGCGGCTTCGATATTCTGATGCCCCGCCGAGCCACAGCTCGCGGGGAGAACCTGCGGCACGCGCTGGCGCAGGAGGCCGCGCGGCTCATGGCAGAGCACGGGATTCGCGATTTCCTCGTCGCCAAGCGCAAGGCGGCGGAGCGCTTCGGGGTGCTCGATGGCGCGGTGCTGCCCAAGAACACCGAGATCGAGACGGCGCTGGCCGAGTACCAGCGTCTGTTCGGCGGCGAGCTGCACCTCGAGTCTCTGCAGGCGCAGCGGCGCGCGGCGCTCTCGGCCATGCGATGGCTGTGCGAATTCGAGCCGCGGCTGGTTGGGCCGGTGCTGAGCGGCACTGCGACCGAGCATTCAGAGGTGCAGCTGCACCTGTTTGCCGACCGCGCGGAGTCGGTGGTACTGAAGCTGATCGACCTGGGCCTCGCGCACGCGGCCACCGAGAGACGGGTGCGGATGAGCCCCGAGCGGGTGTTGGCCTATCCGGGAGTGCGATTCGAGGTCGATGACCAGCCCATCGAGGCCACGGTTTTCCCGTGCGACGGCATCCGGCAGGCGCCGGTCAGCCCGGTCGACGGTCGGCCGATGCGGCGTGCCGGCGCGCTGGAAGTGCAGGCGCTGCTCGATGGACATCACCCGGACGATGACGGGGCGGCCGAAACACACCGTTGAACGGCCTTTCCCGGGACCCCGTCCGTAGCCCGAGACGCCCCGGGGAATCCTCTGCAGGCGTCGTTTCGCCCTGCCGGCGCCGAATCCTCGAACCGCAGCCTGCGCCTCAGGCGCGCTTGGCGATGTCCAGGTAGTCGCGGCGGGTGGGCCCGGTATAGAGCTGCCGCGGACGTCCGATGCGCATTGCGGGGTCCGAGATCATCTCTTGCCAATGTGCCACCCAGCCCACCGTGCGCGCGATCGCGAACATCACGGTGAACATCGAGCGCGGAATGCCGATGGCGCTGTAAATGATGCCGGAGTAGAAGTCGACATTCGGATAGAGCTTGCGCTCGATGAAGTATCCGTCCTGGAGGGCGATTTCCTCCAGCCGAAGCGCCAGCTCGAACAGCGGATTGTCGGACCGGCCGAGGCGCGAGAGCACCTTGTGGCACATCTCGCGGATGATCTTGGCGCGCGGATCGAAGTTTTTGTAGACCCGGTGGCCGAATCCCATCAGACGGACGTGGCTGGTCTTGTCCTTGACCTGGGCCAGGAACTTCGGAATGTTGTCGATCGTGCCGATCTGCTCGAGCATGTTGAGCACCGCCTCGTTGGCGCCGCCGTGCGCCGGGCCCCAGAGCGCCGAGACACCTGCGGCGATGGCCGCATAGGGATTGGTGCCGGTGCTGCCCGCCAGGCGTACCGTGGATGTGCTGGCGTTCTGCTCGTGGTCGGCATGCAGAATGAACAGCAGGTCGAGCGCCTGTGCGGCGACCGGGTCGACGTGGTAGGGCTCGCACGGCACGGCGTAGAGCATGTGCAGCAGATTGCTGCAATAATCGAGATCGTTGCGCGGATAGACGTAAGGCTGGCCGACGGCGTGCTTGTGGGCCGCCGCGGCGATGGTCGGTATCTTCGCGATGATGCGGTGAGCGAAGATCTCGCGCTGCCGCGGATTATAGATGTCCATCGTGTCGTGGTAGAACGCGGACATCGAGGCCACCACGGCGGACACCATTGCCATGGGGTGCGCGTCATAATGGAAGCCATTGAAAAAGCGCAGCAGCGACTCGTTGATCATCGTGTGGTGGCGGATGCTGCCGTTGAACTCGTCGAGCTGCTTCCGCGACGGCAGCTCGCCGTGCAGCAGCAGGTAGGCCACCTCCGTGAAGGTGCTCTTCTCGGCCAGCTGCTCGACGGGGTAACCGCGGTAGAGCAGCACTCCGGCATCGCCGTCGATATAGGTGATGCGGCTTTCGGTCGAGGCGGTGACGCCGAACCCGGGGTCGTACGTGAAGCTGCCGAGCTCTCTGTTGAGCGGGGCAATGTCGACCACGGACGGGCCGATGGTGCCCGGGCGGACGGACAGGCTCACCTTGCGGTCAGTGGCTCGGTCGACGAGCTCTATGGTCTTCTGGGTCATTCGGTGGACGCTTCCATTGTTGAGCGGTTGGCGCCCAAGCGGGGGTGACTCGAGCGTCGTGGGAACGAAGCGGGAGGTTTACACGGTCCGCGCCTCGAATCAAGGTACAAGTGGACAAAGCAGCTTACCA
>JAJYTX010000482.1 GCA_021792815.1 Pseudomonadota bacterium | reverse complement strand
CCGATGAAGTAGTTCTCGATGGTGAGGTCGCGCTGGTAGACCGGGGTGACCCACGGCAGATCGTCCATGTTCTCGATCATCGGCCGCGCGGGATTGTGCTCGATCTGCCCGTCGGGGCGGCGGAAGGACAGGCCCATGATGCCGGCGAAGGGACGGCCCTCGGCGACTTCCTTGCAGGTGTAGTCGAATTCCTCGCGGGCCACGAAGTCGATGGCGCGCGACGCGCCGAGCGATCCGTCCGGATCGACGGCGACTTTCGCGCCCACCATGCCGACGAGCAGCCGCGGGTTCTCCTCCTTCAGCAGTTCCGCCACCCGGGCGTCGGTCGGAAACGAAGGCGAGCTGGTGTGCAGGACGACGAGGTCGTACTGGCGCGCGAGCGGCAGCACCTCGGCCATCGACAGCCCGTCCGCCGGGGCATCGAGCAGGCGGCTGCCGGGCACCAGCGCCGCCGGCTGCGCCAGCCAGGTCGGGTACCAGAACGAGCGGATTTCCCGCTTCGCCTGGTAGCGCGCGCCGGCCCCGCCATCGAAGCCGTCGAACGACGGGGCCTGCAGAAAGAGCGTCTTCATCATGAGTGCATCCTCAGGTAATCGGGCGCGCCGAGCCGTCGCGGGCGACGCGGTAGCGCTGCTGCCGCCAGTGCACCTCCCGCGCCGCAAAACCCCGGCACCAGAGCGCAAAGGCGAGCACATCGCCTGCCGGCAGCGCCCACAGCCGTCTCCAGGATCCCCTCGGGGCGGATCCGGGACCGGAAACTGACAAATGTAGCATCACCCGGGCCGCCACGGCTGCACCCAGAAGGGTCAGCGCGAGGGGGCCGCCGCCGGCGAGCGCCCAGCCGAGCACGGCGAGCGGCAGGCCGAAGGTCAGCCCCGCCGAAGCGTAACCGGCGGGGCGTACGGCGCGGATGGTGCGCAGCCAGCGGGTCTCGTGCTGAACGAGTTGCCGGAAACTGCGCTCGTCGACGCTGGTCTCGACCACGACGGGCGACAGTACCGTCATCAGGCCCCTGCGGCGGGTGAGCTCTCCGAGCCGGTAGTCATCGGCCAGCTGGTCGGCGATCGCGGCGAAACCGCCGATGGCCGCCAGGGTCTCGCGCCGCAGTGCAATGGTCGCGCCGAAGGCAAAGCTTTGAGATCCGAACAGGGCCGCCACCCGGACCGAGGGCATGAACCAGTCGTTGACGAACAGCGCCCCGAGCTCGGACCACAGGGACGGCCCCTGCGGGCCGTGCGCCGGCTGCCCCCGGTAAGGACAGGTCACGATGCCGACCCGCGGATCGGCCAGCGGCCCACAGACGCCCTCGAGGTATCCCGACGGCACGTGCACGTCGCTGTCGGCGAGCACCAGCCACTCGTGGCGCGCCGCTTCCATCATATTGATGAGATTGCTGACCTTGGCACTGTGGCCATGGCGGCGGGCGTTGATCACCACGGCGATGTCGCGTGCGGGAAATTCCCGCTGCAGGCGCCGCACGACCTCGAGCGCGGGGTCGGCCGCATCCTGCAGACCGAATATCAGCTGTACCGCCTGCGGGTAGGCCTGTTCACAGACCGAGCGCAGGCTCTCGTACAGCGCCGGCTCCGCCCCGCACAGCGGCTTCAGGACCGTCACCGCGCGCAACGTCCCGGGCGGTGGCGCCGCGGGCGGGTTGCGCCGCAGCATCACCGCCATGCAGGCGATGAGCAGGTAGCCGAGCGCGGCGGCGGCAAGCAAGATGCCCAAGGCGGTCATGCTCTGACCCATTAACACTGTGAACGTGGAGGCGGCTATCATGTCCAAAGCCATCTCCACGTTGCGGACTGCCCCATGAGCGACAGAGCCAAAGGACTTCGGATCCATGAACGGCGCATAGGGTACACGGTTGAGGGCCCGCGAGGGATGGCATAATGGAGGCGTACGGCGGTGAGCGCGACATGTTGCAAGAGCGCGACAATCCGGCCGGTGCGGAGGCGCTGATCCTGGTGGATGAGGCGGACCGCGAGGTGGGCCATGCCAGCCGCTCCCGCTGCCACGAGGGCCAGGGGCTGCTGCACCGGGCGTTCTCGCTGTTCATTTTCAACGACCGGGGTGAGCTGCTGATCCAGCAGCGCTCGGCCGCGAAGCGGCTCTGGCCGCTGTACTGGTCGAACAGCTGCTGCAGCCATCCGCGGCGCGCCGAGGGCATGGAGACGGCCATCCACCGGCGGTTGCACGAGGAGCTCGGACTCAGGTGCCTCTTGCGCTTCCTGTTCAAGTTCCAGTATCAAGCACAGTTCGATGGCGCCGGAGCCGAGCACGAGCTGTGCTCGGTGTTCATCGGGCGCAGCACCGCTGCGGTGCGGGCCAACCGCGAGGAGATCGCCGACTGGCGCTGGGTGAGTGCGCCGGCGCTCGAGGAGCAGATGCACGGCGCGGGGCGGGCGCGCTTCACGCCGTGGTTCGTGCTGGAGTGGCAGCGGATCGTGCGGGATCACCAGGACGCGCTGCACGCGTTGCAGGCCCCGCAGGCGGCACGATAGACAGCGGCTCCGCCGGCGGAGCCTGCCGGTCGGTGAGGACCGGCGCAACCATGGGAGTCGCAATTTGGGTATTCCTCTGATTCAACAGTACCGGGTGGCGCGGTACATCCTCGGGCGAAAGCTGCGGGGACAGCGGCGCTATCCCCTGGTGCTGATGCTGGAGCCCCTGTTTCAGTGCAATCTTGCCTGCGCCGGCTGCGGCAAGATCGATTATCCGAAGGACATCCTGCAGCGGCGGGTATCGGTCGAGGACGCGCTGCGGGCGGTGGACGAGTGCGGCGCGCCGATGGTGTCCATCCCCGGCGGCGAGCCGTTGATCCACAAGGACATGCCGAGCATCGTCGCGGGCATCGTGGCGCGCAAGCGCTTCGTCTACCTGTGCACCAATGCGATCCTGCTCGCCAAGCACATCGACGAGTACCAGCCGTCCCCTTATCTCACCTTCTCGGTGCACCTCGATGGCAACCGCGAGCGCCACGACGAGTCGGTCTGCCAGGAGGGCGTGTTCGACAAGGCGG
>JAJYTX010000481.1 GCA_021792815.1 Pseudomonadota bacterium | reverse complement strand
CCCGCATAGGCGGCGCAGCCCGAGGCCGCCGTGACTCCCGGAACGATCTGGAACGGGATGCCCTCGGCGGCGAGCGCGTCGGCCTCTTCGCCGCCGCGGCCGAAGATGAACGGGTCACCGCCTTTCAAACGCAGCACCCGCTTGCCTGCACGGGCCAGACGCACCAGCAGCCGGTTGATTTCGTCCTGCCGCAGGCTGTGATCGCCACAGGACTTGCCAACATCGAGACGCTCGGCGCCGCGGTGCGCGAATTCCAGGATCGCAGGGGCCACCAGCCGGTCGTAGACCACCACATCGGCCTGCTGCATCAGGCGCAGCGCGCGGAAGGTGAGCAGGTCCGGATCGCCCGGTCCGGCCCCGACCAGGTAGACCTCGCCGACTGACAGCGACGCCGGCGTGTCCTGCTGCAACGCGACTTCGACAGCGAGTCTCGCCGCCCGCTGCCGGCCACTCAGCGTCCGCTCGGCCACCGGGCCCTGCAGCAGCTGTTCCCAGAATCGGCGCCGCTGCCTCACCTCCGGAAAGCGGCGCCTGACGCGTTCCCGGAAACTCTCCGCCAGCTTCGCCAGCCTGCCGTAGGACGCCGGCAGCATCGTCTCCAGACGGCTGCGCAGGATGCGCGCCAGCACCGGCGAGGCGCCGCTCGACGAGACCGCCACGATCACCGGTGACCGATCGACGATCGACGGCACAATGAAGCTGCACAACCCGGGCGCATCGACCACGTTGACCGGAATTGCGCGTTGCCGACACAGCCGGGAGATCTCGCGGTTGACCGAGTCATCGCCGGTGGCAGCGATCACCAGCGCGCAGCCCCGCAGGTCGCCGACCCGGAACGCGCGGGCGCGATGCTCGAGTTTTCCGGCATCGCGATGCTGCGCGAGCGTGGCGCCCAGCTCGGGCGCCACCACCGTGACGCAGGCGTGCGCCTGCAGCAGCAGCTCGACCTTGCGCGCCGCCACCGCGCCGCCGCCGACCACGAGGCACGATCGGCAACGGATATCGAGAAAGATCGGCAGGAAATCCATGCGCCATCCGAACCGCGGCAACTTCTCTGCGGCCATTACAGGCGCCGGGGGCGATCCGGGGAATATCCCCAAAGGAACATTCCGCGCGGCGCGCGGAGATACTCCCTATCCGCGACCGCCGCGGGTACGCCGCGGCTCACCCGTCGCGCGACCGCGCAACGCGCCAGCCGCCCGTACTCCCGGCAGCTCAGCCGCGAGAAACGGCCGTCGTGCCCGGCGCGACCGCGGCGGACGGTCCGCCCGCATCCGTCCCGCCGCTCAGATGCGCCACGAGCGCCTTCTGCGCCAGCGTCGGATGACGGTCGCGGTGGCGCACCAGCGCGTATTCGCGTTGCGGCAATTCGATCGGGATCCGGCTGAGCGTGCCGGCCGCGATGGCCGCGGCGACCACGTGGCGCGAGATGATGGTCGCGCCCGCACCGGCTTCCACCGCTTCGCGCACCGCTTCGTTGCCGGGCAACACCAGCACGATGTTGAGATCCTCGAGCGACAGCCCCTCCCGGGCGGCCAGATCCTCGAACGCACGCCGGGTTCCCGAGCCGCGCTCGCGGATCACCCAGCGCAGCGCCCCGAGGTCGACCGCCCCCGAGGACTTTCTCGGCAGGGGCGTGCGACCGGCAGCGACCACCAGCACCATCTGGTCGTGGTCGAGATGCGTGCGGATCAGCGTCGGATGCTGCGTCGGTCCTTCCACCAGTCCGACACTCACCTCGCCCTCGGCCACCGCGCTCTCGACCTCGTGGGTGTTGCGGATCACCACATCGAGCCGCACGCGGGGATAGGCGGCATGAAAGGCGGCCAGCCGCCGTGGCAGCCAGTAGGTCGCAATCGTCTGGCTGGCCGCAAGCGCGATTGGTCCGCTCGGACGGCCTGCCAGGTCCTGCAGCACCGAGCGCGCGAGCGCTGCGCGATCGAGCACGGCGCGCGCCTCGCGCAGGAAAATGCCGCCCGCCTCGGTCAACTGGATGCCGCGGCCCACCCGATCGAACAGCCGGATCTGATACAGCTCCTCCAGCGCGGCGATCGCCGCCGAGGCAGCCGACTGACTCATGTTGAGCGCCTCGGCGGCACGGGTGACGTGCCCCCTTTCGGCGACCTCCACGAAGACACGCAGTTGATCGAACGTCACGATTGATTACTTTATCATATTAGAATAATCGATATTATTGATATAAACGATTATTGCGACGCGACGCGACCGGGCATAGAGTGTGCGCACCTTGGGGCCTGTGGATCCCCGGCGCGGATTCCAGACCGCAAGACACTGCAATCAGACGCCCATAGGGGACTCACAGTGTTCACGCTCAATCCGTTCGCCGCACTTCCCCCGTCGATTCCTCCCGCCGCGATGCGGGCCTACGTGCTCGCCATGGTCGTGCTGGTCGCCTGTGGCACGCTCATCGACATGGCCCACAAGCGAAGCGCGCGTTACTTCTTCGATCACCGGCGCAAAGTCAACGCCGGGGCAACCCGTCAGGTCGGCGGCGGAGAAGCCGCGGCGCTCGCCGTGCAGACCATCGTGGTGGCCGGCCTGGCCGCCGGTGAGTTCGACAATCCCTGGCGCAGGCTCACCCATCTGCTGACCATGTACGGTTTCCTGCTTTACGTGATCAGCACCGTCATCCTGGTGTTTGCCTATCCCACGGCCGCGACCACCGCCCCGGCCATCGTGCCGGCGCTGTGGCACCTCGGCGCCCTGCTGGTCTGCCTCGGCGGCTACTGGTACTGGCTGCTGCAGCGGGTCGACGTCGCCGCTGAAGGCCACTCGCCGTTGCGTCTGGTGCGTGCGGATCTGTTCATCCTCTCGCTGCTGGGCAGCGCGACCTTCGGGCTGATCTGGGCGCGCTTCGCGGCGGCGGGCAACCCGCTCTGGTCGAACGTGTTCTTCGGGCTGTATCTGCTGTGCAGCACGCTGCTGTTCGGTTCCGTTCCGTGGTCCAAGTTCGCCCACATGTTCTACAAGCCCGCCGCGGCGTTTCAGAAGCGCATCGAGCAGGCCAACGGCTTTCGCCGC
>JAJYTX010000480.1 GCA_021792815.1 Pseudomonadota bacterium | reverse complement strand
GCGGCGCTCAAAGATCTTGGAGATGCGATGCAAGGGCGAATAGACGCGCTCGCCGAAGAGCTGCGCCTAGCGCGCCTCAAGATCGCCATCCTGCAAGATCCCGACGAGGAACCGACTGCGGGGAACGCGCTATGACCGGCAATTCCTCTACCGACAACCGCATCGTCGCCCCAGGCGTCACGCGCGACCTTGAATATCACAGCGACACCGAGGAAGGCACGCTCTATCTGGGTGACGAAGCGGTCACGATTCGCGCGGACTTCAAGACGGCGCACCGGATCGCGCAGCACTTCCGCGACTGTTACCGCGACGGGTATCGAGCTGGCCTCACTGAGGCACGGCGCGCGTTACAAGCGATGGAGAGAACGGCATGACTCAGCGGACATCGAATCCGAAGGACCGCCCATGCATCATCATATCAGGGCTCGGTCGTTGCGGCTCAAGCCTCGTCATGCAGATGTTGCATGCCGGAGGGGTCGAGTGCCTGGGAGCGCCTCCGGCTTTCGAGCCGCCGGAGAGTAGCTCGATGTGCCTCACTCGCGATTGGATGCGCGGACAGGCCGGGAAAGCGTTCAAGCTGATCGATCCGCAGCTATCTCGGGTTGCCTTTGAGGGCGAGCGGGCCGTCGTAGTGCTCCTGCAACGCGACGTGAAGCAGCAGGCAGCGTCAATGGCGAAGTTCGGAGAGCTGGTTGCTGGCTTGTCATACGGGCGGTCGGAGCGACGAAGGCTCGCCGCCAGTTTCGAGCGAGACTTGCCGAAGGCGCGCGCGAAATTCGCGACGCTGCCTACGCTTCTTCTGTCCTTCGAGCGGCTGATTCTTGAGCCGGCAATCGCGGCGCGCATGCTCGGGAGCGCACTGCATCCATATGGCTTCCAGCTTGACGAAGTGCTGGCCGCCAGCGTTGTCCGCGCCAGATCTCCAGACTGTTACCCCGGATTGCTCGAGGCGCAGCTTGTGGAGGAGTACGCAGCATGAACGGTGACTCTGGCAATCGGACCCCGGAAACGATGGCTAACCGCTCTCCGGATGACCGTTGCGTCTGGACTCGCATGCCGGACGATGAGCAGCGCTGGATGCAGCCGGTACGGTTTTATCTTGCGTGCGCCGACGAGATCGCGCGCGGTCGATACCCCTTCTACCCCGACAACTGCCCGCAGTGCGGAAAGCCCGTGGTGATCCACAGTGAAAACGGTGAGCCCGTGAAATCCGAAGCTGTCACCTCAAATGAGCAGCTCTACACGTGCTCATGCGCTGAATACTACGGCTCGCATCATCCAGAGTGCCCGGCGCGCCAGCAATTCGACCGCCAGCGCGCCGAGATCGAGCGGCTGCGTCAATACGAGCCGCTGACCGATGCCCAATGCGACGACGTGATCGCGTTCCTTGAGGACTACGAGTGGACCGGCCTGACCCGCGAGAACGTACGGACGTGGTGCACCGCCATAGCCTGCGCGCGGTTCGAGGTCGAGCGGCTGACGGGGGAACTGGACGAGGCGCGTAAACCGCCCCACTGCCCGACCTGCGGGGGCGGGCGCTAGGTGAGCCCCGCCATCACCGCCGCCCGCTCCGCCTCCGGCAGCACCTCGAGCGATGCCGGGTCGAGCTCCCAGGCGTAGTGCGTCGCGTGATGGTTCGAGGCCGGGTTGTCCGGCACGCGCGGGTTCGTTGGGATCGTCTCGACGCAGTGCAGCGGCGAGTACCCGAAGCCGATGGGCACGTCGCCCACGATATCCGGCGCGTAGTGGTAGTCCACGGCGTCCGTCACCCGCGCGGCGAAGGCGTCGGCAAAGCCCGCGTCGCCAGGGCGCGGCGAGGCGATGAACCGGCCCGAGACGTGCGCGCCGGCCTCGGCGAGCTCGACGGTGGCGTAGGTGGCGATCGCCGCCCCGAGGCTGTGGCCGGTGATGGCTAGCGGATCTGCGCCCACCAGTCGCGCCACGCCGGCGAGCAGCAGCCCAGCCGCTCCGCCGACCGGCTGAAAGTCCAGCGTCTCGTAGAGGCCGTAGAACCCCGACTCGACCTCGCCGCCGAGGCGGTAGCCTGAGCGCGGCGGGAAATCGAAATCTACGAGCCATTCGATGGCCGACTCCGTGCCACGCAGTACCAGCACGTAGCCAGCGTCGCTCCATAGCACCCAGCCGTAGAACACGCGCCCGGCCGAGAGTCCGAAGGCGCTATCCTCGCCCGTGATCCAGCCGCAGAGCCGATATCTCGCGGAGACCCATGCGGGAGGCGCGAGGCTGCCTTGCACCGCTCCTGCGCCGTTTGGCGTCGCCACAGGGCCGATCTGCTCGGCCGCCCAGCAGAGGAGGGCGAGGCGAGCGGATGCCCCCGCCCCTGCGCCAGGCACGCTCGCCCCCGTCACGGCTGCACCCGGATCGCCGCCATCTGCTGTTCCCATGTGGCGAGCGGGATGCCAAAGGGAGTGTCACCATTGCGCTCGACGAACTCGGGGCTGATGACTGCGTACACCTCGTCTGCCTCCGCGCCAACGAACTTCGTCGTCATGCGGTAATCGGTACTCCCCCAGGTTTCGACCTCGCGCACGACGCCATGCAGCACCGTGGACGTATAGCCGGCCGAGGTGATGGCATGGCCGCCGACTATGCCGGCGTTCCCAGTGCGCAGGTTCCAGAGCGAGCCAGGCGACTCGAGCCCTTGAAGGTACGCCGGGAACTTGATCCCGAACAGCAGCGCGCCGCTCTCTGCGGTGGCGAGGTTCAGGTCCGTGACGTTGCGCGGGTCGAGCTCGAAGAACGCGAGGATCTTGTGCCGCGAGCCGTCCGGCATCTGGAATCCGGTCTTGAGCCAGTAGGCGAGCATCACTTGCAGGACGGTGCCGGTATCGGTCGGATTCTGCCCCGGCGGCCCGGCGCTCTGATCGAAGCCCGCGACCTCGGAGTAGAACGTAAGGACATCCTCGGTGTCGATCGCCGGCATCGTGCGGTAGGCGTTCCACTGCCAGACCTGGATCATGTGCGCCGCGGCGCACGGCCCGCAGTCGCCCCACCGGTCATTGCCGAACATGCCGATGCCTGGAATCCCGCG
>JAJYTX010000479.1 GCA_021792815.1 Pseudomonadota bacterium | reverse complement strand
CGGGCCGCAGCCACCGCTTGTCGCCCGCGACCGGCTCCAGCCGGTCGATCCGGCGATAGACGGCCGAAAGCGCCTCCGGGTCGGTGGCGCGAAAGTACTCGCCGCCCGTGATCGCGGCGATACGCTTCAGCAGTGTCACGTCCAGATCGGTATTGCCGCTCAGTCCGAACAGGCTCTGGTGGACGGCCGCGCCCACGCCGATGGTGAAGATGCGCAGCCCCGTCTGCGCGGCGAGGCGGGCGGCCTCGATCGGCGGCATGACGCCGGTGTTGTTGCCGCCGTCGGTAAGCAGAATCATCACCGGCTGTCTGTGCTGCGGCGAGTCGCTGCGGGCATCGGCGCTGCGCAAGGTCTTGATCGCGAGCCCGATGGCATCGCCGATGGCCGTCTCGGGTCCCGCGATTCCCACCACGGCCTCATCGAGGAACCGGTGTACCGTCTTCAGATCGGTCGTGAGCGGCGCCTGCAGGTAGGGCCGGGTGCCGAAGAGGATCAGGCCGACCTGGTCGTCGTGTCGGCCGTCGATGAACCGTCCCGCCACCTGCTGGACCACCTGCAGCCGGCTCTGTCCGCCGGCCATGTCCTCGGTGGCCATCGAGCCCGAACAATCGATCGCGAGGATGATCTGCCGGCCGCTCGTCGGCACTGGAAGCGGCGCACCCAGCCATTGCGGGCGCATGGCCGAGAGCACCAGCAGCACCCAGGCGAGCCCCAGCAACACGGTGGTGGCGCGCCAGGCTCCCGCGTTCGCGGCGCCGAGACCGCTCACCTCGGCGGCGAAGGGCAGGTACAGCGCCGCGCCGCGGGGCTGCGCTGGCCGGCGCAGCCTGAACAACACCCAGGGTAAGGGTGCCAGCAGCGCCATCCACGGCCATGCGAAATGAAACATCAGTGGCTCCCCGGCCGGGCGTGTCGTACGAAGGCATCGGCGTCTGCCAGCCAGCTCTCCCGGTCATCCCGCGCAGCGCCACCGAACGCCGCAGCCAACAGCGACTGACCCACCTCGCTCGACAGCCGCGTCCCGCCTTCAGCGGCCAGGAATTCGAGCCACGCCTTGCCCGTCAATCGCGCCACCCGCTCGCCGCCGAACACGGCCATCGCGTAGCGGCGCAGGACGCTCTCGATGGCGCGCGCGCTCGATCCCGGGTCGGCAATCTCCTCGCTGATGCGCTGCAGTTCCCTCAGCGCCGCGCGTCGGCTCGCGCGGTGCGGATCTCGCAACCACCAGGCGGCGGCCGCCGCGAGCAGCAGCGCAAACCCGCCCAGTGCCCACCAGCCTGGGGCGGGCGGCCACCACGGTGGCGCCGGGGGCGCATGCGCCGGAGCGAGTTGGGTCAGCCAGTGGGCAGTCATGCCGCCGAGTGCCTGCGCAGCAGCACCGGGCGCAGGACCGACTCGACGGATGCCGACGTGTCGAGCCGTGTCACCGGCGCGCTGCAGCGTCGCGCCAGCCGGGTCAGCCGGGCCTCGCGCTCGCGCCAGACTTGCTGCCAGCGCTCGCGCACCCGTAGTCCATCGAGAATGCTCAGCCGGCCGGGAAGCCCTGCGCGAAAACGGCCCGCGGGCAATCCCTGCTCTTCCAACGGGTCGGTCACCCAGAAGAGTCTGACGTCGCTGTGCGCAGCGAGGCCAGCCCAGAGATCTTCCTGGGGCTCGCTCACGGCGGCGAAATCGCTGACTGCCAGTACCTGGCTGCCCGGGCGGATGAGCGCAGAGGCCGCGCGCACCACCGCTTCGAGCGCCCCGGGCGCGGGTGGGCCCGGGGCGCTCGGTTGCGCCGCGAGCAGCGCCTCGATCAGCGGCAGCACGCCGGCCAAGCGTGCGCGAGCCGGCAGGATCAGCGGCCCGGTGAGGCCCGAACCGATGACACCGCCGACCCGATCGCCGCCCAACGCTGCGATCCAGGCGAGCAACGCCGCCGCGCGGGCCACCACAGCGGATTTCAACTGCCGCCGACTGCCGAAGAACAATCCGGGCTGCAGATCGACGAGCAGCCACACCGGGCGCTCGCGCTCTTCATGAAACAGCTTGGTGTGCGTTCGGCCGCGTCTCGCCGTCACGCGCCAGTCGATAGTGCGCGGATCGTCACCCGCAACGTAGGGACGCACCTCCTGGAACTCGAGCCCCCGGCCGCGCCATGCACTCGAATGCGCGCCGAGCAGCGTCGCACGCGCGGGCCGGCGGCCCCGTAGGCTCAGGCCGTGCGCCGCGCCGCGCAGGGCCAGCAGTTCCTCCAGCGTCGGAATCGGCATGGTGTTACGGTGCCGGCACCCGGCTCAGCAGTTCCTCGACACAGGACTGGGCGGTCACGCCGTGCGCCTGGGCGGTGTAGTCGATCAACAGCCGATGGCGCAGCGCATCGGGCGCGATGGCCTGAACGTCCTCGGGGCTCACGAAGTCACGTCCGTCGAGCCAGGCGAGCGCGCGTGCGCCGCGCTCGATCGCGATCGCCGCCCGCGGGCTCGCCCCCCAACGCAGCCACTGACGCAGTTGGGCGCTGTAAGGTTCCGGCCTGCGCGTGGCATCCACCAGCGCCGCGATGTACTCGGCGACGGGGTCGGCCAGCGTGATGCCCAGGACCTCGCGTCGGGCAGTGAACAGGGTTTCCTGGGCCATCCGTCGCTCGGGCGGCGGCAGTTCGCATTGGGTCACGGCCTCGTTGCGGGCCAGCGCCATGACTTTGAGCGTCGTGGCCCGATCCGGGTAGTCGACGCGGGTGTGCAGCATGAAGCGATCGAGTTGCGCCTCCGGCAAGGGGTAGGTGCCCTCCTGCTCGATGGGGTTCTGGGTGGCCATCACCAAAAACAGCGGCGGCAGGGGATAGGTCGCCATGCCGACGCTGATCTGGCGCTCGGCCATGGCTTCGAGCAAGGCCGATTGCACTTTGGCGGGCGCGCGGTTGACCTCGTCGGCGAGGATCAGATTGTGGAACAGGGGGCCGCGCTGGAAGCGGAAGGTGCCTTCCTCGGGCCGATAGACGTCCGAGCCCGTAAGGTCCGCGGGAAGCAGGTCCGGGGTGAATTGCACGCGCTGGAAGTCGGCCTCGAGAGCGTG
>JAJYTX010000478.1 GCA_021792815.1 Pseudomonadota bacterium | reverse complement strand
GGCTGTGCATTCGTGCGCGTCGAGCCGGAGGATCACGGCCGGATCGTCCCGGCCGCGCAGCTGACGCGCGTCGACAGAGAATCGCTGGCCGAGATGCGCCAGGATATCGAACGTGCCCGGACCGACTCGGATCTGCTGGTGGTCGCCCTGCACAAAGGCATCCTGCACCGACCCGCCGTGCTCGCCCCATACGAGCGGACGGTGGCGCACGCCGCCGTCGAGGCCGGCGCGGACGTGGTGATCGGTCATCACGCGCACATTATCCGCGGCATCGAGTTCTACCGTGGCCGCCCGATATATCACGGTCTTGGTAATGGCTGTGTGGTGACTCGAGCGCTGGGTCCCGACGAGGCGCACCCCAAGCGGGCGGCGTGGGTGCTCAGGCGCAGGCAGTTGTTCGGGTTCGAGCCCGATCCAGCGTATTTCCTCGCACCGTTCCACCCCGAGGCGATCCACGCCATGATCGCGCGGGTGCGATTCGATGCGGGGGCGCTCGAGGCCGGGTTCGTGCCGCTGCACGTCGAGCCGCCGGGACGCCCCGTGGTCCCGACACCCGAGCAGGCGATGCGCATCGCCCGCTACGTCGCCGACATTACCACCCGGGCCGGGCTGCCGCCTCTCGCGCTTCAGCAACGCGACGACATGTTTCGGGTGATCGCATGAGCACCCCGACTGCGGACAGCGGCGGGCTCATGATCTTGCTCGGCGCGCGTCTCGATGATGCGGCGCCATTCATCGCAGCCTGGGCGCTGCATGCGACGCTGCCGGCGCTCGCGCCGGTCGGCGTGGTGCTGACGCGGATGTCAGCTCGATGAGCATGCTCCCTCAGCTGTTACAGGACACCGCGGCGGATCCGTTGCGCCACGCACGCGCGCACGCCGAGCGCGGCGGAGGCGTCATCGGTCTGGTCGGTTATGACGCGCCCGTGGAGCTCGTGCTGGCCGCCGACGCCTTGCCGGTGCAGTTGCCGGCGTTTGCAGACCGAGCGACGCCGCAGGCGGATCGGTACCTCGAGCCGAGCTTCGTGCCCATGCTGCGCTCGATCGTGGATGAATGGCTGCGCGGCCGCTTCGACTTCATGCGAGCCGTCATCTTCTCGCGTTCGGACGACAGCGCTCAACGCTGCTATTACTATCTGTGTGAGCTGCAGCGTTGCGGGCTGGCAGGCGGACCGACGCCGCTGATCTTCGATGTCGCCAAAATTCCGCGGACAACCAGCCAGGCACACACGCAGGCTTCCCTGCGTACCCTGGCAGAAACGCTGGTGAGCGATCCGGCGAAGCTGCCGGAGGCCGTTGCAACACGCGATCGGCGGCGGACCCTGTTCTCACGCCTTGAATTGGCGCGGCGCTCCGCGCGCCCACCGGTCGGATCGGACTGTGAGCGACTGCTGCGTCTCGCCGACGCCGTGCCCGCCGATCGGCTCGATCGCGAACTCGCCGCCTGGTTGGCGGGCGATTTCCCCCCGCACCAGGGGCCCCGCGTGCTGCTTGCCGGCAGCGTGCCACCGGATGGACGTCTGCACGAGGCCGTTGAGCGCGCCGGCGGCTGCGTCGTCGCCGAGGTCGACGACCGCGGACTCGATGGACGTGGATCGATCTGCGACTCCGGTCCGGACCCGATACCCGCCCTTGCGCGCCATTATCATGGACTCGATTGCGGTGCCCGCAGCTTCGCCGACCGGGCGGCGGTCCTCGCCCGGCGAGCCACCGAAACGCGTGCCGACGGTGCGGTGCTATGGCTGATCGAAGAGGACGAAGCCCCCGCCTGGCAGCTGCCCGCGATGACAGCGGCGCTTGCGGCGGCACGCGTCCCGCTTCTGTCCATGACGCGCCGGCGATGGGATGCGCGAGACGGGACGCTCGAGGAGATCGAAGCCTTCACCCGCAGACTGCAGGTCGCCAGATGAACGTGCTGCAGGATCACCGCATCATCGAGATCGGCGAGGGCGCCGCCGGCGCGCTGGCACGATTTCTCGCCTCACTCGGCGCCCGAGTCCAACCGGGTACGCCTGAGCGACTTTCAGCCGATCTCGACGCCGCCTCATTCCTCATCGACCGCTGGAGCACGCGGCAGTGGTCCGAGGCGTCCTGCACGCGGGCGGATCTCCTCGCCCGCCACCCGCAGCTGATCCATGTCTCCATCACGCCGTTCGGTCGTGACGCAGCGCGAGCGGCATGGACCGGGAATGAGCTGATCGTCTCGGCACTCGGCGGCGCCCTGGGGCTCACCGGCGATGCGGACCGTGCACCGGTCAAGGAGGCGCTGGATGCCTGCCTGTTCCACACCGACATGGTGGCCGCCGCCGCCATGCTGGCCGCCCACTTCGAGCGCGGGCGCAGCGGCCAGGGCCAACAGATCGACATCAGCGCACAGGAGGTCACCTTCAGTCGCGGCGTCAACTCCATATTGGTGTGGCAGTTCGATCGGCGCAAGCTGCGGCGCACCGGTGGTGCGCTCGGCTACGGGCGCGCGACCGTACGCTGCATCTGGCGGCTGAAGGACGGCTGGTGCTTCCATACGCTGATGACGGGCCGGCTCGGTGCTCCGGCGAACCAGGCACTGAGTGACTGGATGGACGAGCGCGGCGTCGACAATCCCCTGCACGGCACCGACTGGATCCGCTACGACCGCTCCGCGCTGCAGCCGGACCGACGTGCCCGCTGGGAGGCGGCCATGGGGGCCTTCTTCCTCACGTGCACCAAGTCGGACATCGCAATCGAAGGACGTACGCGCGGCATCAACGCAACGGTCGTGTGCGAGCCGCGGGACGCTCTCGCGGATCCTCATCTGCGAGCGCGCGGGTTCTGGTCGGAGCATGACGCTGTGCGCGTCCCGGGGTATTTTTTCCAGGCGCACGAAGGCGAGTCGGTGGGCCCGACCGCCGAACGCAACCCCGCGCGACCGGGTCCGCTCGCGGGCGTGCGGGTACTGGATTTTTCCTGGGCGCTGGTCGGCTCGATCACCACCAAGATCCTCGGCGATCTCGGCGCGGACGTGATCAAGGTGGAAAGCGCCACACGACCCTGCCTGTCCCGGGTCGACCGTCAGGTGAGCGCATC
>JAJYTX010000477.1 GCA_021792815.1 Pseudomonadota bacterium | reverse complement strand
GCCAACCGCCTGCGCCCGCCGCGGATCGCCAGCACCACGAATTCGCTCGAGGTGATGTTTGATCTCATCCGCAACAGCAATTACCTCGCCAGCATTCCCGCCTCGCTGCGGCCCAATGCGCTCGCGAACGGTCTTGCCGAGCTCGCCATGAAGGGCGCGTTGTGGCAGGCGACGCTCGGCATCGCTTACCGCAACAACGCGCCGCCGTCGGCGCCGCTGCAGGCCTTCATCCACGCCTGCCGCGAGGTCTGTCGCGCCCCCGGTTAGATGCCGACCGGGAGCCGCGCCTCGGCCGCGGATACCAGTCGCATGATCACGGCCGGACCCCGAGGCGGCCGGGATGATCCGTTGACACGGCTGACGCGCCCGTTGGCGACACTTATCACTTAACACCCTAATCAACGATCATCCCTGGCGGAGCGCCACCGCGGGCGCAGCGGTCCCGGGCGCCGTCCTGTCGCGCGATGCGCAACCGCGCCATGGCTACCGCCGGGCGTCACGACTTCGGACAGGGCATTCTCCGTCATAGGGGAAAACCGAAACCGGCCTAAACCTATCATGCTGCCGTTCCGATAACAGTCCCTGTGGATGCTCAACTCGCACTCCCACATCACGTCCCACGCGGCGTCAACCATTCCTGCGCGCCGTCACGCGCGCAACAGGTGTAAACATGTTAAGTATGAAGTCGCTGTTTTCCCATCGCACGGATGAGCGCCTGGTCTCGATCCCGGCCCTCGAGCTGGCCGAGCTGCGCGGCCAGGTGGCCGCGATCGGCAAGTCGCAGGCGGTGATCGAGTTCGGGCTCGACGGCATCATTCTCACCGCGAACGAGAATTTTCTGCATGCCGTCGACTACACCCTCGAGGAGATCAAGGGGAAACACCACCGGATCCTGGTCGACCCGGCGTATGCGGCGAGCCCCGACTACCAGCTGTTCTGGGGGAAGCTCGGGCGCGGCGAGTTCGACGCCGGAGTATACCGTCGCCTCGGCAAGGCCGGTCGCGAAGTCTGGCTGCAGGCGACCTACAATCCGATCCTCGATGCCGCGGACAAGCCGTTCAAAGTGGTGAAGGTCTGCGCCGACGTCACCGAGCAGAAGCGCCAGGCGGCCGACTTCGAGGGCAAGCTGCGGGCGATCGACAAGGCCCAGGCGGTGATCGAGTTCGACCTCGACGGCACCATCCGCACGGCGAATGAGAATTTTCTGCGCGTCGTCGGCTATTCGATGGAGGAGCTGCGCGGCAGGCACCATCGCGTGTTCGTCGATCCGCAGTACGCCGCGAGCGCCGATTACGAGTCATTCTGGGCGAAGCTGCGCCGCGGCGAATACGACGCGGCCGAGTACCGCCGCCTGGGCAAGGGAGGCCGGGAGGTGTGGCTGCAGGCCTCGTACAATCCGATTCTCGACGCCAACGGCCGGCCGGTCAAGGTGGTGAAGTTCGCCACCGACGTCACCGAACAGAAGCGCATGACGCAGCGGCTCGCGGCGCTCGTCGAGCAGATCCGGGTGGCGGCCGGTGAAGTCACCTCGAGCGCCAAGGACATCGCCGACGGCAACACCAGCCTGAGTCAGCGTGTCGAGGAGCAGGCGGCGAGTCTGGAGGAAACGGCGAGCTCGATGGAGGAGATGACCGCGACGGTCAAGCAGAACTCCGACAACGCGGCGGCCGCCAAGCAGCTGGCGAGCGCGGCGCGCGCCAGCGCCGAGCAGGGCGGCACCATCGTGACGCAGGCGGTCGACGCCATGCAGGCGATCAACGCGGCGAGCCGCAAGATCGCCGACATCATCGGCGTGATCGACGAGATCGCGTTCCAGACGAACCTGCTGGCGTTGAATGCCGCGGTCGAGGCGGCACGCGCCGGCGAGCAGGGCCGGGGTTTTGCGGTGGTCGCCACCGAGGTGCGCAACCTGGCGGGCCGTTCGGCTTCGGCGGCCAAGGAGATCAAGTCGCTCATCCAGGACAGCGGCACGAAGGTTGCCGACGGTTCGCGGCTGGTTTCGCAGTCCGGAGAGAGCCTGCAGGAGATCATCGGCGCCGTGAAGAAGGTCACGGATATCGTCGCCGAAATCGCCGCCGCGTCGGTCGAACAGAGCGGCGGCATCGAACAGATCGCGCGCGCCGTGGCGCAGATGAATGAGGTCACGCAGCAGAACGCGGCCCTGGTGGAGCAGGCCTCGGCGGCGAGCGAATCGATTCTGCAACAGGCCACGGATCTGGTCGCGGCGGTCGGCGGCGAGAGCACCGAGCGCAGCACCGAGGAGCGCAACCGCGGCGCGGTCAAGGCCCAGGCGGCCCGCAGGGCGCCGCTGCAGGTCGTGCGCAAGCCGGCGGCGAAAATCCCGGCACGGCCGATGGTGGAAAAGAAGGCGGCCGCCGGCGGCGGCGATGCGGAATGGACCGAGTTCTGAGCGCGCCTGCGCTGATGCCGCGACTGTTCATCGGCCATCGCCGCGCACACGGCGATGGCCCCACGGCCGGCTGTCGGCGTCGAAGGCTCAGGTTGAGTTTGCGCGCCGATCCAAACATACAGTGTAGCACCCCGCCGACGTGCAGCGCCACAGAGGATCGGCGTTGCAGGCCATCGCTTCGC
Source organism: Pseudomonadota bacterium (assembly GCA_021792815.1). The sequence goes on along the minus strand of JAJYTX010000477.1, from coordinate 480 downwards.
ACTGCGGTTCATACGGTGTACAGTGCCGACGGGTGCTGCCGCTGCGCGCTCAGGCAGGGGAACAGTACTGTTGTGCGTCGGTGGCTGCCCGCTGCATGGATGCTCGAGACCGTGATGCTCAACCAATAACAACCCAGTGTCTGCGAGACATCGTGCCGTTACACGAAAGGCCTGTGGGATCCGAGCGAACGCCGGCGCTGAAATGGGCCGACACCATGGCGACCGGCATCGCCGAGGTGGACGAGCAGCACCGGCGCTTGCTCGATATCTTCAACCGGATCGGCCTCGCACAGACACAGGACGTCTCGCGGGAGGCCGTCACCAACTTGCTCGACGAGCTGGTGGATTACACCCGCTATCACTTCCGCGAGGAGGAGCGGCTGATGCGCCGCTGGCGGGTCGGCGCGACGCACCGCAGCATGCATCTGCGGGCGCATGGGAGTTTCCGCAGATTTCTGCGGCAGGCGCAGGCGTGCGTCG
>JAJYTX010000476.1 GCA_021792815.1 Pseudomonadota bacterium | reverse complement strand
TGTCGGATTTCAAGACGAACGAGTACGCCGGTCTGCTCGGCGGACGGTGGTTCGAGCCCCGGGAGGACAACCCGATGCTCGGCTTCCGCGGCGCCGCGCGCTACACGCACCCGGCGTACGCGGACGGGTTCGCGCTCGAATGCGCCGCGATGAAACGGGCGCGCGAGATCCTGGGGCTGACCAACATCCGGCTCATGATCCCGTTCTGCCGGCGCCTGCAGGAAGGCGAGGCGGTGGTGGCGCGCATGCAGGAGCTCGGCCTCTCGCGCGGCCAGGCGGGCCTCGAGATCTACGTGATGTGCGAGATTCCGAACAACGTACTGCTGATCGACGAGTTCAGCCGCATCTTCGACGGCTTCTCGATCGGCTCGAACGACCTCACGCAGCTCACCCTCGGGGTGGACCGCGACTCGGCGCTGGTCGCTTTCGAGTTCGACGAGCGCGACCCCGGCGTGCGGCGCATGCTGAAACTCGCCGTCGAGGGCGCGCGGCGCAACGGCCGGCACTCCGGGATCTGCGGCCAGGCCCCCTCCGACTATCCGGAGCTCGCCGCCGAGCTCGTGCGGCTCGGCATCGATTCGATCAGCCTCAATCCCGACGTCATCATCCGCACGACGCTCAATGTGCTCGCCCTGGAGAAGTCGCTGGCGAGCACCTGAGCGCACGCGGTGAGGGCCGCCGATGCGGCGCGCGGCGCCAGGACACGCCCGGGCCCGCACCCTCGGCCATACGCAGCACGCGCCCTCGCGGCCGGCGCCCTCAGGCCGGCACGTAGTCGACCTCCGTCATCATGCCGTCGATCAGGTGCACACTGTTGTGACAGTGCAGCACCCAGCGCCCCGGGGGCGAGTCGGCGCGGAAACGCCAGGTCGCGGTGCCACCGGCGGGCACCAGCGTCGTGTCCTTCGGCAGGGGATAGCGCAGACGCTGTCCATCGACCTCGACCAGCTCGAACACATGGCCGTGCAGATGCATCGGATGCGCCATGTCGGTGGGGTTCCTGAAATGGATCAGCACGCGGTCCCCATGCCGGACCCGGATCTTCGGCGTGTGCGGCCAGATCCGGCCATCGATGGTCCAGTGCGGATGACCGGGCCTGCCGCCGCCGAGCAGCAGCGTCGTGCGCACGTCGGCCGGACCATAGGGATCGGATTCGTGGGGCGCAAGCGGCACACCCGCCCCGGCCAGCCGGTAACCGAACAGGGTCGCGCCCTCCAGAGACGGCGGTGGCACCTCGGGCGTCAGGCCGGCCGCATCCACCGTGCGGATCAGCAACGACTGTCGCCGGTCGTGCGTGTCGGCCATCAGGCTCTGCAGCAGCCACGCCCCGGGACGGGTGACCTCGAACCAGGCGTCATACCGCTCGGCCACTCCGATGCGCAGCGCATCCACGGTGACCGCCCGCGCCAGCGGATTGCCGTCGCTGTGCGTCACCCGAAGTCTGTGGCCGGCGAGCCGCACATAATGTGTCAGCGTCGGACTGGCGTTGAGAATGCGCAGCCGCACGGTCTGCCCGGTCCTGACGATGAGCGGCCGGGTATGCGGATAGGCCCCGCCGTTCAGGCAGTACGACAGATACGCAACCTCGTCGCCCATCGGCATGGCGTGGCCGCCGGCCGTCTTGCCACCCATCCCGGACATTCCGGACATTCCGCCCATCCCGGACATTCCCGGCATGCCCTTCATCGCCGCGGTACCGCCCATCGCCGGCATCGCGCTCACTCCCGGCGGCACGTTCATCAGCGCGTGGCTCTTGCCGGCGACCGCGGCCCAGAAGCTGTGCATATCCGGCACATCGTACAGCACCAACACAGCCTCGACATCGGCGCGCGGCTCGCGCGGATCCTCCACCAGGAAGGCGCCGAACAGGCCGAGGGGCAGTTGCGGCTCCACGTGGGAGTGATACCAGCGAAAACCCGGCGGACCGGGCTTGAAGGTGTAGGTGAACTCACCGCCGTCGGGAATCGGCGGCTGCGTGACGTAGGGCACGCCGTCCATGTCGTTCGGCAGGATCATGCCATGCCAGTGGATGGTGCTCGGCCCGCCCGTGCGGTTCAGATACCGCGCGCGGAAGGTCTGTCCGTGGCGCACGCGCAGCAAGGGTCCCGGCACACGCCCGTTGTAGGCGAGCCCGGTAAAGTCCGCCCCCGTCACGGCCGGAAACCGATACGGCCGGCCTTCGAGCGTGACCTCGACGAGATCGCGCTCGGCCGCCCGGGCCGGCATCGGCGGCAGCAGCATCCAGCTGAGTGCCGCGGTGCCGAGCGTGGCGGAATGCTGCAGAAATGCGCGTCGTCGCATCAGAGGCCCCCGATCGCATGATTTCGGTCAGCCTCGAGTCTAGCGCCTTCACCGGCCGGCTTCACCGCCCGCTGTTGCAGCGCCGCGGCGCGCTCAGGCCCCCGGCCCGCGCCGGCCCCGGCGGGCAGACGCGCCGCCGACCACATCGAGCGCCGGGCGTGAGAGTTGGCGGCGCATCAGCGTGCTCTTGCCGAACAGCGATTCGAGCAGGCTCACCGCGAGCACCGCGGTCTCGTTGCGCACGTCGAGGGCCGGATTGAGCTCCATCACATCGAGCGAGCCGAGCAGAGCGGTATCGGCGATCATCTCCATGCACAGCTGCGCCTCGCGACAGGTCGGCCCTCCGGGAACCGTGGTGGCCACACCGGGCGCGATTGCCGGATCGAGAAAGTCGACATCGAAGCTCACGTGCAGGTGGGTCTCGCGGTCGAGACCGGCCAGCGCCTGTTGCATGCACTCCCGCATGCCCATCTCATCGATGTAACGCATGTCGAACACTTCGACCGCGAGCTCGTGCACCAGGCGCCGCTCGCCCTCATCGACGCTGCGCACGCCGATCAGGCGGATCCACTGCGGATGCAAGGCCGGCGTGACGCCGCCGAGCTCGATGAGCGCCTTCGGTCCGAAGCCGCACAGACAGGCGAGCGGCATGCCGTGCAGGTTGCCGCTCGGAGACAGCTCGCCGGTGTTGAAGTCCGCGTGCGCATCGAGCCACAACACCCGCAGACGGCGGCCGGTCTCGCGGCAGCGGCGCGCCACGGCGCTGATCGAGCCGATGCCGAGGGAATG
>JAJYTX010000475.1 GCA_021792815.1 Pseudomonadota bacterium | reverse complement strand
CTGGCGCGCCGATTCGTTGACGAGGACGATCAGCGGCTCACCTGCCGAGGAGGGCGCCGGACCGGCCGCCGAGAGCTCCGGGGCCACCGTGCGCATCCAGGCGAGATCGGCCTGCTTTCTCGCCACGCGGTGGCTGAGCCGGGCGACGGAGCGATCGAGCGGCAGGACGACCGCGAGGCAGAACAACACCAGCGCGATGCCGCCCCCGATGAGCAGCGTGCGCCGCTCGCGACCCGACAGCGCCTGCCATGACCGCAAACCGGGCGTCGCGGCCACCGGCTCAGCTCCCCCGGCTCAAGCGGATGTCCCCCTCGAACCTCGATCCCTGGGGGGTGCCGCTCACCAGATGGGCCTGCCAGCCCTGCTGCCCGAGCGAGCGGGTCAGACGGTCGAGCCCATCGACCGTCGGGGCCGAGAGCTTCAGATCGAGCACACCGGAGCGGAAGCTCATCGCCTCGAACTGTGTTCCGGGCACCGCCGCGCGGGCCCGCGCCAGGGTCCCGAGTGCCGTGAGGAATCCTCCTTCGGCCTCGCTTGCCCGGATCTGCTTCAGCCGCTGCGCCATGCGGCGCCGGGCCTCCTGCGTGCCCTGAGTGCCCGGCATGGCGGCGTGAAACACCTGTCCGATGGCCGCATCGAGCTGGCGGTCGCGTTGTCTGAGCACGATCAGCTCCGTGCCCTGGCCGGCGAGGTGCAGCACGATCAGGGCGCCGAGCATCCCGGCCGCCACACGCCACGCCCGCCAACCGGACCCGAGGGTGCCGCGCGAGGCATACGGCCCCTGCAGCAGGTTGATCGGCGATCCTTTCGAGAGCTGCTGCGCGAACAGCAGCAGCGGGTCGGTGCCGAGCAGCTGTACTTGGATGCCCTCCAGACGCTCGCGCAGCGCCTCGACGGTGCCCGCGTGGCGCTCCCACTGGTCCTGCCCGGTGTACAGGATCAGCCCCTGGCTCGCGACCTCGGGCGGGGCTTGCGGCGGATGGCTCTCGAGCGCCTCGCCCAGGGTGTCCACCGGCAGCAGAGTCACGGTCCCCGAGGGCGTGCGCACCGTCACCGAGTCGTCCTCGAGCAGCGCCACGGCCTGCGTGGGGTTGTCCGGCAGGAGCTGGCTGTCGGCATGGAGGGCCGCGGGCTCGATGCCGCTCGATCGCAGCCCGGCAAGCCATTCGTCCATCTTCCGGCGCGCCACGACGGCCACGGGCGTGCGCGCTCCCGAGCGCCGGCCGATCGCAAAGTGCAGCGCGTCGATGTCCTCGGCCAGCTGCTCCTCGAGGGCATAGGGCACGAGCTGTTGGAGCTTGCCGGCGGATCGGCCGGCCGGCAGCTGCGGCTGCATCAGCAGCACATCGGCGCCCGGAACCAGCACGATCACCGGCCGGCCGGCCGCGCGCGAGGCGGCGAGCGACAGCGGTCCGCTCTCCGGGGAGCGCTCGCCCGGCGCGGCGCCGAGGACGAGCCAGGTCGCATGCTGTTGCGGAGTGCGGGGCAGCCTGAGCAGGAGCGGATCGGCCATGGGCGATAGTATAGGGGCCCCGAGGCGCCTAGTTGGGCGTGTCGCTGCGCAGGATGGGACGCACCAGGCCGCTGGTGGAGTCGCGGTACAGCAGCGAGTAGAAGGCGAACTCGGTCGAGCCGGAGCTGACATAGGTGCTCAGCCGGAACCAGCTTGACTGCTCGCTGAAGTTGCGCAGGAAATTCGCGAGCTGGCCGGTGTTCAACGATGATCCTGACGACCCGGTATTGGTGTAGGCCGTCTGGAACTCATTCAGTGTCGGGAAGCAGCCGCCGGCGGCGGCGCGGTCGCGGGCGAACTGCCGGGGGTCGGCGCTGTACTCCTGGTGGCCGAGGAAGGCATCGAGCACGTAGGGCGAGGCCGAGCAGACGTTGAGCGGCGTGCCCACGGGCAGCGCGGTGACATACGGGGCGATTTTCTCGAAGCGCGCCCGCCCGAAGCCCGGCAGCGCCAGCAGCTCGCTCGCGCTGGTGATGGGCAGGTTCGGCGTGTGGTAGGGCGGATCCATCTCGAGGTACGCGGTGTCGCTGGCGCCGTTGGGGTAGACCGGGGAGGGATTGCGGTCGATCCAGTTCACCATGTCTTCGGCCCAGACCGGCTGCAGGCCCACCATCTTGAGCAGCTGTTGAAACGCAGCGACGGCCGTCAGGTTCGGCGTGACGTCGCCGGCCTGCACCAGGTCGTTGAGATTGAACCGCCCCTGCAGGTCCTCGAGGGAGCCCTCGAGCGTGACGCCCGGGGCGACCTCGAGCGGTCCCAGCGGCTGGCCCCAGGCCTGGGCCGGGTAGGTGGCCGCGGAGTCGTTCCGCAGCGTCTGCTGCAGGCCGTAGGCGGCAAACGCTTCGGTGCCCTCGGTGATCAGCAGCGCCTGGTCATAGTCGAACTCCGCGATGGTGCGGCGCGTCATCATCGCGTCGTCGTAGGCGAGGGAGGTGGCGATCAGGGTGCCGAGCGCCACCAGCAGGATGGCGATCAGCAGCGCCACCCCGCGCTCGCGCTGCCCCAGGCGAGCCCCGCCGTGCCTGCGCCCGGGTATCGCGAGCCGGCGTGACTCGCTCATCGGTGGCATCGGCCGCTCATCCGGGAATCTCGAAAATGCGCACGATCCGGCCCCATTCGCGGGTCTCGATCGTCACCCGCACGGCGAGCGGGCGCATGCGGTAGTACGAGTCGGACAACGCGCCCACCTGCGTCGGTGGCCACTGGGTCACCCATTGACGGGCATCGTTGAGGTAGCGGAAACGGACACTGCGCAGGTGCTTGAGCAGATTGCGCTTGACCGGCAGGTCACTCAGGGTCGGGTCGAGCACGTTCCAGTGCTCGCGGATCAGCGTGCCGTGGTCGAAGACGTACGCGACCCGCTCGAGCTCCGGGCGCTGCACGCCGATCGGATTGCTCCAGCCCGCGCGCGTCAGCTGCACCAGCGCCGGGGCCGCGGAGCTGCTGTCCGAGTCGGATGAGCCGGAACCGGAGGGCGTCGCGAGCAGCGCCGGCAGCCAGCCCTGGCCCTCGGGCGAGCGGATCGGCCGCGGGGCGAGCTGCACGAAATCCTGCTCCATGACGCGCAGCGCGCTCTGCAGGGC
>JAJYTX010000474.1 GCA_021792815.1 Pseudomonadota bacterium | reverse complement strand
GGCGATGGTGGTGCGCCGGCACCCGGAAACCGGCGAGCGGCATCTCGACCTGCTGACCTGGGGCCTGGTGCCGCACTGGACCAAGGATCTGCGGGCGGCGCGGCGGCCAATCAACGCGCGAGCGGAGACAGTGGCGACCTCGCCGATGTTCCGCGATGCCTTCGCCCGCCGCCGCGCGCTGATCCCGGCGCAGGCGTTCTACGAATGGCAGCGCACCGAGAACGCACCCAAGCAGCCCTACGCGATTGCCCGGCGGGACGGTGAGACACTGGCCTTTGCCGGTCTCTGGGAAGGCTGGCGCAGCCCCGAGGGCGAAGTGCTGCGCAGCTTCGCCATTATCGTCACCGCCGCGAACGCGACCATGGCGCCCATTCATGACCGCATGCCGGTGATCGTCGAGCCGCCCGACTGGCCGCTATGGCTCGGCGAGACCGAGGGCGAGGCCGCATCGCTGCTGCACCCGGCGGCCGAGGACACGCTGCTTGTCTGGCCGGTGAGCACACGGGTCAACCGGCCGGCCAACAACGCTGCCGACCTGCTCGCCCCGCTTCCGGCCGCCTGACAGGACCAGGCGATGACTGAGCCTCAAGCCCCGTGGCCCGATGGCGAAGTGCTCGCCGGCATCGTCGAGCGCGTCACGTTCCACAATGCCGAGAGCGGCTTCGCCGTGCTGCGGGTGAAGGCGCGCGGGCACCGCGACCTCGTCACCATTGTCGGCCACGCCGCCGCCATCGCCGCCGGCGAGTGGATCACTGCCACCGGGGAGTGGGTGAACGACCGCACCCACGGCCAGCAATTCAAGGCGCGGTTCCTGAAAACCTCCGCGCCGACCACAGCCGAGGGGATCGAGCGCTACCTCGCCTCCGGCATGATCCGCGGCATCGGCCCGGTCTATGCGAAGAAGCTGGTGCGCGGCTTCGGCGAGGCGGTGTTCGACATCATCGAAGGGGCACCGCAGCGCCTGCGCGAGGTGGGCGGGATCGGCGAGGTCCGGGCGAAGCGCATCATCGATGCCTGGGCCGAGCAGAAGGTGATCCGCGAGATCATGGTGTTTCTGCATAGCCACGGCGTCGGCACGGCGCGCGCGGTGCGCATCTTCAAGACCTACGGAGCCGACGCCATCCAGGTGATGAGCGAGAACCCCTATCGGCTCGCGCGCGACATAAGGGGCATCGGCTTCAAGACGGCGGATGCCATCGCCGCCCGGCTCGGCATCGAGAAGACGGCGATGATCCGCGTGCGCGCCGGCATCGGCTACGCGCTCTCCGAGGCGACGGATGAGGGGCACTGCGGTCTGCCGGTCGCGGAACTGATCCCGCTCGCGGAGCGCCTGCTGGAGGTGCCGGAGGCGCTGATCCGCACCGCGCTCGATCTCGAACTGGCCGACGGCGCGGTGATCGCCGATCGCGTCGGCGAGGCGGACTGCATCTTCCTCGCCGGCCTCTACCACGCCGAGCGCGGTATCGCCGAACGGCTGCGGGCGGTCGCTTCCGGCGCGCTGCCCTGGCCGGCGATCGACGCGGAAAAAGCCATCCCGTGGGTGGAGCGGCGGATCGGCATGACGCTCGCCGAGAGCCAGCGCCAGGCGGTCGCGCTTGCCGTTGCCTCGAAGCTGCTGGTGATCACCGGCGGCCCCGGTGTCGGCAAGACGACGATCATGCGGGCGATCCTCGCCATTCTCGCCGCCAAGGGGGTGCGCATCCTGCTCGCGGCCCCCACTGGGCGGGCGGCGAAGCGGATGAGCGAGGCGACCGGGTTCGAGGCCAGGACGATCCATCGCCTGCTGGAGGTCGATCCGCGCACCGGCGGCTTCCGGCGCGGACCCGATCACCCCTTGGACTGCGACCTGCTGGTCATCGACGAGGCCTCCATGATCGACGTGCCCCTGATGCACGCGCTGACCCGGGCGATTCCCGCGGCGGCGCCCCTGCTGGTGGTGGGCGACGTGGATCAGCTCCCGTCGGTCGGACCGGGCCAGGTGCTGGCCGACCTGATCGGCTCGGGCGCGGTGCCGGTGGTGCGGCTGACCGAGATCTTCCGCCAGGCGGCGTCCAGCCGGATCATCACCAGCGCGCACCGGATCAACCGCGGCGAGATGCCGGACCTGACCCGCGCCGAGGCCGGGAGCGATTTCCACTTCGTCCAGGCCGACGACCCGGAGACGGCCACAGCCCGCATCATCGATCTGGTGAAGACCCGCATCCCCCGCCGCTTCAGGCTCGATCCGGTGCGCGACATCCAGGTGCTGTGCCCGATGGCGCGCGGCGGGGTTGGCGCGCGGTCGCTGAATGTCGCGTTGCAAGCGGCGCTGAATGGCGAGGCGACGCCACGGGTGGAAAAATTCGGCTGGACCTTTGCCCCCGGCGACAAGGTCATGCAAATCGAGAACGACTACGACCGCGAGATCTACAATGGCGATATCGGCTTCATCGCGGCGATCGACCCCGAGGAGGGCCAGATCACCGTGCGGTTCGATGGGCGTGACGTGGCCTATGGACTTGGCGATCTGGATGCGCTGGTGCCGGCCTATGCCGCGACGATCCACAAGGCGCAGGGCTCGGAATACCCCGCCGTGGTGATCCCGGTCATGACGCAGCACTACGCTATGCTGCAGCGGAACCTGCTCTATACCGGCATCACGCGGGGCAAGCGGCTGGTTGTGCTGGTCGGCAGCCGCAAGGCGGTGGCGATTGCGGTGCGCAACGTCTCCGGAAGGCGGCGCTGGTCGAAGCTCAAGGAATGGCTCGCTGCGTTTCCGGCTGGAACGGTCAGCTCGTGACACCAGCCCCCTCCCGTGTGACCGGATTGGGGCCAAGAACCGGACCTTGGGTGATGAGCGCCGGGACATCGTGGTCGCACCAAAAGCGGTCGCCCGGTTCCGGGTACCTCAGGTAGACCAGTTCCGACCCCAACCGGTCCCTTGCTGCCGCCGTTCGACCGGCCAAGCTCGGTCAAAACGACGCGATCCGCGCCGCCGCCCATTTCGAAGGCACGCTTGACCGGCGGATTGTGACCGTCCTATGTCGTTCGCTGGGTGACGTCCGGTTCGTAGGGGCGCGGATGGCAGTCTTACTAATTTCAAGGGGCAGCGCTCACGTTCAAACTAG